>JANXTD010000711.1 GCA_025352585.1 Fimbriiglobus sp. | reverse complement strand
CTCGTCGTGGGCGTCCCCGGCGAGCATCACCCCGCCCGGCACCAGGATCGTCGGCGTGTCGTGCTGGGCCGCGAGCGCCATCATCATCGCCGGCAAGCCCTTGTCGCACGTCGCGATGCCCATGACGCCGGCGCGCGTCGGCAGGCTGCGGATGAGTCGGCGGAAGACGGTTGCCGCGTCGTTGCGGAACGGCAGGCTGTCGAACATGCCCGTCGTGCCCTGGGTGCGGCCGTCGCACGGGTCGGTGACCGCCCCGGCGAACGGGATGGCGAGTTGCCGCTGGAACTCGTCGGCCGCGGCCTTGACGAGCAGGCCGACCTCCCAGTGCCCGGAGTGGAACCCCAGCGCGACCGGTGTGCCGTCCTCGCCGCGGATGCCGCCGTGCGTCGAGAGGATCAGGAATTCCTTGCGGCCCAGTAGTGTCGGTGAGAGGCCCATGCCAACGTTCTGCGTCCAGCCGAACAGGTCGCCACTGGGCGCGTGCCGCAGCAACTCGTCGGTCAGCGGCAGCGCCCCGCCCGGCCCCCGCTTGGTGCTGACGAGCTGGTACACGGCGTCGTCCGCCGTCTCGACGAGGGTTTCAAACATGGGTGGCGCGACCGGGTGGGAGGGGGCGTTTCGGGGTTAGAGATACGCCGGCCGCGCCGATTTTCGACGGCCGTCAACTGCCGTGGGTCGCGGTCATGTCCGCGTGGTGGTTCTGCTCGGCGACTTTCTTCGCCGCTTGCTGCACGACCTCTTGCGAACTCTGCCCGCGGACCGACACCAGCGAAGTCGGCGTGCCGGAGCCGTAGCCCTTCATCGGGTTGCGCCAGAGGATTTCGCCGGTCAGCGGGTCGAGGCAGAAGATGTAGCCGTTGGTCGAGACGATCAGCCGGTCGCCGTCGAGCAGGAAGGTGACGAAGCCGGACTTCATCTGGTCGTTCGACCAGACGATGTCGCCAGTGTCGCGGTCCAGCGCCACCGCGTAGCCGTTGAGGCCGACGAAGACGAGTTGGTCAAGTCTGGACGTGGCGGAGACTCCAGAAAGTGGTATTGCCTTTCTATTCGCCCCGGTCCCCGCAGTGTTGCCACACTGAAACGGAGTCGTGCCGACTTCTGAGAGGTTCGGTACTCAACCCCGTCACGGGTGCGGACTTTGAATCGTCTCGCATCTGAGGAAACGCTACGGGCCGGGCGTCGGGAGTCTCCCCGAAGCCCGGCCCGAATGCTGACCGATTCCGCCGCGGAGGGTTCTACATCCCGGCGCGGTTGGTGCCGGTGCCGCCGTTGGTCGGGGCGTAGCCGGTGGCGTGCGAGCCGGTGCCGGCAGTCGAGCGGTCGTAGCCCTGGTAGCGGTTGAACAGCGACTTCACCTCGGCGGCGCGGGTGCCCGCATCGACCGTGACGACGTAGCGGCCGGCGTGGACTTCGCCCTCGTAGTAGGTCGCGTCGTCTTCGGGCACGCCGAGGCCGACCAGGCCGCCGACGAGCGTGCCGACCGTGGCCCCGGCCCCGGCGCTAGCCAGCAGCGCGATCAGCGCCCCGCCGGCGATCAACGGACCGACCGGGGTCAAGAGGCCGGCGGCGACGGCCAGGCCGAGGCCGGTGCCGGTCGCGGCCCCCGCGGCGGCCCCGATGCCCGTGCCCTCTTCCCAGCGCGTGCCGGTGGGGTCGTCTTGCAGGCCGCTGGCGGTGCTGACGCTGCCGTCTTCATGCTTGGCGACCAGGCCGATCTGGTCGTCGGTGTAGCCGAGGGACTTCAACTCGTTGATAGCCTGTTGGGCCTGGGCGCGACTCGAGAAGACGCCAACCGTCGTCGATTTCGTGGTGCTCGTCATAGTAAAGAACCTCATCGAAGGAACCGGAACCCCGCGAAGTGCGAGGCCCAGGGATTCGGCAAGGTCTAAGCAACGGGCGTGCCATCGGCGGCGGGATTCGGAGATTTCGCGGTCCGCGTCGCGTCACTTCTTGACGCGGGACTTGGCCTCCCAGTTCTTGGTCGCCTTCCCGGCCGCCACGTCGTACGTCAGCGTCGATTTGTCGTTGAACTCGGCCGCCAAGCCCTCCTCGTAGATCGGCACGACGGGGCTGTTCGGCTCGTTGCCGTAGGCCTTCTTCTCGCCGACCTTCTTGAGCATGCGCACCTGCACCTTGCACGGCCCGACGCCGACGCGCACGGCGTACTTGCCGTCCTTGAGGTCGCACGCGGCCGCCGGCCGGACCCCGTCGGCCGGCGTGAACGTCACCGTGCCCTGGGGCACCGGGCTGCCGTCAACGGTGACGGCCCCCTCCACGTCCCCCATCGGCGGGGCGGAGTCGCCGCACCCGGCCACGCCGAGCGCGAACACGAGAGTCGAGAGCGTCCCGGCGAAACGTCGGGCGAGGCGAGTCATGGAAGTCTTCCGCGGTGGGAGGGGAGTCCGGTTTCGGCCCGGCGGGTTACTCGGAGAAGACTTCGCCGCCGTCCATCGTGCCGAGGGCACGCCAGGCGTTGATGTCGATGCTGTTGCGGAAGAAGCGAATGCTGCCGTCGCCCAGCCCCGCGTTGGCCCCGCCGGTGTGACGGCTGCGCGCCGCGACGACCTGCCTGTCGCCCGCTCCGCCGACCGCCGGCATCAGCGGGTCGTTGGTCACCTGGAAGCGCGCCGGGTCCAAGATGTCGGCGGTCGGGGTGTTCGGCGCGCCGAGGGTGTGGAAGCGGAAGACGCCGTCGTCGTTGTGGATGTCGCCGCGCCAGTCGTTGTCCGCGGGGGACTTCGCCATCAGCGACTCGCCGAGCATCAGCGTGTTCGAGGTGCCGTCCGTGACGCTGGCGATCTTGACGAGGCCCGGCTTCCCGCGGTCGCCGCCGGTGTGGTAGAACATCGCCTTGCCGGTGCCGACCAGCGGCGTCCCCTGGCCGTACTCGGTGTTGCCCCAGCAGACGTTGTAGTTGCCGCGCGTCCGCTGGTAGGTCTCCGAACTCAGGTTCAGATCGACGCCGTTGTCGCTGGGGCAGTAGTAGATCGGCACGCGCGCTCCGCACAGGCCGTTCATCGTGCCGGTGATCGTCGCCGGGGTAGTGTAAAAGTTGTTCGTCAAGACGTTCTTGCCGGCCAGCGCGGTTTGCTCGACGTAGGGCCACAGGTTCATGACCCACGTCTGGCGGATCAGCGAGCCGCCCGTCGAGCCGATGGGGAACTGGCCTAGCGCGTCGTGGTGACCGTGCATCGCCAGCGACCACTGCTTGAGGTTGTTGGTACACTTCATGCGGGCCGCCGCCTCGCGGACCTTCTGCACCGCCGGCAGGAGGAGGCCAATCAGAATGGCGATGATGGCGATCACGACAAGTAGCTCGATGAGCGTGAAGCCGCGACGAGGCGCGGGCCGTTGCGAACGGTTCATGGCCGTCCTCCGAGAGATGGAGAGGAATTGCCGCGACAAGTACGGCAATCATCGATAATGCACCCGCAGAATTGCATGGCTGCTTTGAATATTCCCACGCCGCGATTGGGGTGTCAATTGCCAATTCCGAAATAATACCGGTATTCCGCCGGATTGTGGAACGCAACCGCCCCGCTGGCGTCGTGTGCGCCGTCATGACGCCAGAACTCCTGACGACGCTGATGGACCGCCACGCGGCCGGCCTGGTGCTGTTCGCGCGGCAGTGGTGCGCCGCCCCCGAGGACGTGGTCCAGGCGGCGTTCCTCAAGCTGGCCCGCGCCGGCACCCCGCCGGACTGCCCCCTGCCCTGGCTGTACCGCGTGGTGCGGCACGGCGCGATCGACGCCGGCCGCGCGGACCGCCGGCGACGCAAGCACGAGTCACACGCCGCCGGGCGGACGCCGTGCTGGTTCACGCCGCCGGACGACCCGACCGGGTTGGACGCCGAGGCGGCGACCGAGGCGTTGCGGTCGGTGCCGCTCGAATTCCGCGAAGTCGTCGTGGCGCACCTGTGGGGCGGGCTGACCTTCGGGCAGATCGCCGCGGCCCTC
>JANXTD010000706.1 GCA_025352585.1 Fimbriiglobus sp. | reverse complement strand
GCCGGGGCGGTCGCACAGCGGCAGCTTCACGAAGGCCGCGCGGTGCTCGATGACCTTGTACCCCTCCTTCATCTCCATCTCGGAGAGGCCGACGCCGCAGCGACCGCACCACGGCATCACGTCGTAGCCGCGCGTCACCATGCGCCGGTCGTGGCACTTCTTGAGGAAGCTCCAGATGGTCGTGTTGTTCTCTTCGGACATGGTGAAGTACGAGTGCCGCTCGCCGGGCGGCTTGGCCCAGTCGGCGTCGGTGCGGTCCCAGTTCATCCAGTAGCCGAGGCGAATCGACTGCTCGGTCTGCACCCGCGCGAAGCGGTTGACGCGGGCGATGCACGCCTGGACGAACAGGTCAATCGACGCCTCGGGGTCGCCGGGGACGAGGTTCTCGATGTCGCGCTTCGACTTGAGCCCGAGTTCCTTCTCGACCTCGACCTCGACCCACAGGCCCTGGCAGTCGAAGCCCTGCTGGTAACGCAGCTCGCGGCCGGTCATCGAGAAGAAGCGGTTGTAGGCGTCCTTGTACGTGCGGCCCCAGGCGTGGTGCACTCCCATCGGGTTGTTGGCGGTGATGGGGCCGTCGAGGAACGACCAGGTTGGTTTGTTGGCGTTGAGGGCCTTGCGCTGCTCGAAAATCCCACGGGCGTCCCAGAAGGCGAGGACTTCGCGCTCGAGCTTGGGGAAATCGACCTGACTCGTCTCGACCTTCTCGAACGGCATCGCGCGACCTCGGCGGCGTGGGGTTAGACACGCCCATTCTACGAAGCCGCGCCTATGTCCGACTCGCCTGTCACCGGCCGGGGGCGAAGGGGTTCGGCTTGTCCTTCGAGCCGCGGTCCTTGCCCTGGCCGCCCTTGCCGCCCTTGTCGTCGCCCTTGTCGGGCTTGTCGCCGGACGACGACGAGCCGCCGCGGCTCGGGGTCGAGCCGCGCTCGGCGGGGGACTTGTCGGCGAGCGACTCCTGGTCGCGCTTCTCGATGGCGATGCGGTTGTATCGCAGCCACTCGTCGGCGGTGAGGTAGCCGTCGGCGTTCAGGTCCATCTCGACGAAGTCGGCGGACTTGCGGCCGTGCCGACGCCACTCGTAAAGGCCGACCATGCCGTCGCGGTCGTCGTCGAGTTCGGTGAAGAACGCCGGCACCTCCTTGGGCAGCTTGCCGAAGCGCGACACGCTGACGCGGGCCGTGTCCTCCTCCTCGCGCTTGGCCTGGGTACGGCCCGAGCCTACACCGAATTGGGCGTTGTAGTCCGGCTGCTGTTGCATCGGCTGGATCTGGCCGAAGCCGCCGGGGCCGTTGGGGCCGCCGGCGAAGCGCTCCGCCGTGTACGCCTTATACTCGGCCAGGTCGAGCTTGCCGTCGCCGTTCTTGTCGGCCTGCGCGAAGCCCGGCTTCATGCGGTCGGACGCCTCGTCGAGGGTGATGAAGCCGTCCTTGTTCTTGTCCGACTCGCGGAAGCGGCCCTCGACCCACTCGGCGCTGCCGGGGGCACCGCCGGCAACCACCCCAGGCTGCGCGGGGATCGCGCCGGGGGCCATCGGCATCGGGCCACCGCGCCCGCCCACGCCGCCGGGTTGGGCCGCGCGGCGGGCGAAGTTGGCCTTGAACGCGTCCTTGGTCAGGATGCCGTCGGCGGGGATGGGGTCGCCGTTGCGCTCCATCGAGCTCTTCATCCGCGCGTTCTGGTTCAGGTCGATCGTGTCCTTACCCTGAGACATGAAGCCCCAAATCTGGTCGGGGTCGGGCGTGCCGCCGCCGAAGCCGCCGCGGCCACCCCGGTCGCCGCCCCCCGGTTGGGCCAGCCCGAGGTTTGCAGCGAGCGCGACCACGCCGATGGTCAAGATGCGGACGAGAAGCCACCGGGAGGTGCGGCGCATGATTAGACTCCGGGGCGGTCGCGGGGGGCCAAAGTTTCCCCACTATAAGCCGGCCCGGAATCGCAAGTCAGACCAATTCCGCCCACGTCTCACCGCCCATTCATCGCCGCGAAGCTGCAGCCGTTACACCACCGTTACCGACAGTGCGGCCCCGCCGGGTTACAATCCCCGCGTCCGACCTTCCCCCCGAGGTTCCCGCGATGCGCCCCGCCCGCCTGCTACTGCTGTTCTCGCTGACACTCGCCGCCGCGTCGCCCGGCGTCGGCCAGGAGCCGAAGGCCGACTTGAAGGCCGCGACGAGTAAGGTCGTC
>JANXTD010000704.1 GCA_025352585.1 Fimbriiglobus sp. | reverse complement strand
GGCCGCGCTGCTGCTCACCTCCGCCGTCGCCGGCACCGCCGCCGCCCAGGCCCCGCCCGCCGCCGCCCCGCCGGCCCCGGCCGCCAGCGCCCCCGTGACGCTGCCGGCCCCCGCGCCCACGCCGGCCGTGCGGCCCGCCGGCATCGCCGCGACCGTCGGCACCCAGCCGATCCCCGAAGTCTCCGTGTGGCGCGCCCTGCGGCAGTTCCCCGTCGAGGAGCACGGCCTGGCGCGCAAGGAAATCCTCAACCACCTGATCGAAAACACGCTGATCGATCAGTACCTCAACCTCCTCAAAACCGAGGTCGCCCCGGCCGAGGTCGAGAAGCTGCTCGAGGAGTTGAAGGCGGAGTTGAAGAAGGCCAACAAGGACTACCCCAAGGAACTCGAGCAGATGATGCTCACCGAGGCGGAGTTCCGCGTCGAAGTCGCCGCGCAGATGAAGTGGGACAAGTTCCTCAAGCAGCAGGGCACCGACGAGGCGCTGCAGGCGTTCTTCGCCAAGCGGCCCGACCTGTTCGACGGCACCATTGTCCGCGCCCGCCACATCCTGCTGACCCCCGGCGTCGATGCCACGAAGATCGCCGAGGCCAAGAAGCAACTCGCCGACATCAAGGCGGCGCTGGCCGCCGAGGGCGACAAGGCGGCCGCGGCCGCGCCGGGCGACGCGCTCGCCAAGGAGCAGGCCCGCGGCAAGCGCGTGGACGAGCTGTTCGCGCAGTACGCCAAGGACGTCTCGACCTGCCCGTCGAAGAAGGACGGCGGCGACCTGAACTTCTTCCCGCGCGTCGGCCAGATGGTCGAGCCGTTCGCCGAGGCGGCGTTCAAGATGGCGGCCTTCCAGGTGAGTGAGCCGGTCGAGACCGAGTTCGGCCAGCACCTGATCCTCGTGACCGACCGCAAGCCGGGCGCGCCGAAGAAGTTCGACACGGTGAAGGAAGACGTCCGCGCCGTCTACGCGATGCACTTGCGCACGGCCGTCGTCGGCCAGATGAAGCCGAAGGTGCAAATCACGGTGAACCCCGCCCCCGAAGCCGCGACTCCGGCGACCGTCCCCTCGCCGGCACCGATGAAGTAAGTCCAAGAGAAGAATGTTAACCGCGGAGGAGCAGAGTAGCGGAGAAGACAAATTCAAGTTGGGGTTTCTCCGCTTCTCTGCTCCTCCGCGGTTGATCGTTTTTCAGGGTTCTACCGCACCGGGCGGTGTTCGCGCAGCACTTCCAGCGTCGCGCGGATGTCCGGCGGCAGCGGGGCTTCGACCTCCACCCAGCGGCCGAACTTCGGGTGCCTGAAGCGCAAGCGGAAAGCGTGCAGGGCTTGCCGCTTGATCAGCACCACGTCGTCGGCCGGCTGGATACCGCTGGCGGCCTGGCTCAGCGAGAACTGGCCGCCGCTGCCGTAGACGCGGTCCGCCAACACCGGGCAGCCGACGTAGGCGAGGTGGACGCGGATCTGGTGCGTCCGGCCGGTGCGCGGCTGGACTTTGACCAGCGTGAAGCCGCGGAAGCGTTCGAGCACTTCGTAGAAACTGCACGCGTCCTTGGCGTCCGGGTCGTGCGGGTCGGTCACGGCAATCATCTGCTCGCGGATCGTCGGGTGGTGCTTCAGCCGCGCCTCGACGTAGTCGCTGTCGCGGTCGAGTTCGCCGGTCACCAGCGCGACGTACTCCTTGTGAATCTTGCGCGACTCGAACTGCTGCGAAATCTCGCGGTGCGTGACCTCGTCCTTGGCGATGAGGATCACCCCACTCGTGTCGCGGTCGAGCCGGTGGACGATGCCGGGGCGGAAGGTGCCGTTGGCGTTGCTGAGGTTCTCCTTGAAGCGGAACGCCAGGGCGTTGGCGAGCGTGCCGGACCAGTTGCCGCGCGCCGGGTGGACGACCATGTTGGTCGGCTTGTTGATCAGCGCGACGCGCTCGTCCTCGTAGAGCACTTCGAGGGGGATGTCTTCGGGGATGATCGTGTCGTGGATCGGCTCGGGCATCCGCACGTAAAGCGCGTCGTTGTTGCGGACTTTGTAACTCGC
>JANXTD010000695.1 GCA_025352585.1 Fimbriiglobus sp. | reverse complement strand
CGCCCGTACTGCTCAGCGACGGCGGGGGCCGCAGGAAGGTGTCGGTCATCGGGGCGGTCACGGTGTCGCCGGCGGCCCGCCGCCTGGGCTTCTACTTCGCCACGCGGCCCGACGGCTACTTCGACGGCGAGGCGGTGGTCGGGTTCCTGCGGGACCTGCTCAAGCACCTGCGGGGGAACGTGGTCGTGGTGTGGGACGGCGGGCCCGACCACAAGGGCCCGGCCGTGCGGGAGTTCCTCACGCGCAACCCGAGGCTCCGGCTGGAGCGGCTGCCGGCCTACTGCCCGGATCTGAACCCGGTCGAGTCGGTCTGGAGCTGGCTGAAGTACGGGCAGTTGGCGAACTACTTCCCAGGCGGAGTGGGCGAGTTGGACGACGAGGTGATCGAGCGGCTCATCGACCTGAAGTTCGACCCAGGGCTGCTGAAGTTGCTGTGGGGGCGGTCCGGCCTGCCCCTGCCGCACAAGCCGGATGAATAGCCTTCCACACCTGCCGGTCAGTAGTGCTCTGTCACGTTTAAAAAGTCGGGTTGCAACAGACGAGTGCAATGGTCGATGATTCCGGCATACAGAGGTGTGCTATGCAGAAAAAGTATATCGTTCGACTGACTGCGGACGAGCGGGCGGAGGCATCGGAGGTGGTCAAGAAGCTCAAAGGCACGGGCCAGAAAGTCCGCCGCGCGCAGATCCTGCTCAAGGCCGATACGGACGGCACGGACTGGACCGACGCGGCAATCGCCGAGGCCTTCTCGTGCCGGACGCGGACCGTGGAGCGGCTTCGCGGGCGGGTGTGCGAGCACGGGTTCGAGGCCGCGTTGAACCGGGCCGAACGTCCGGTGGCCAAGTTGCTGGACGGCGATCAGGAAGTCCGCATCATTGCGATGCGGCTGGGGTCGCCGCCCAAGGGTTACAGGAACTGGACGCTGCGACTGCTGGCCCGCAAGGTCGTCGAGTTGGGACTCGTGGCGGGCGTGAGCTACGAGACGGTGCGTCGCACGCTCGAAAAAACGGCATGACCAACCGGAAGATCGAGTACTGGGTGATTCCTCCCGCTGTAGACGGCGAGTTCGCTGCGGCGATGGAGAACGTGCTGGACACCTACGCGAAGCGCTACGACCCGCGGGTCCCGGTGCTGTGCATGGACGAGCAAGCGGTGCACTTGCTGAAGGAGACGCGGGTGCCGGTGGCCGCGACGAAGGGCCACGCGAGGCGGATCGATTACGAGTACGAGCGGGCGGGGACGGCGGCGATTTTTCTGTTCGCCGAGCCGTTGGCGGGCTGGCGTGAGGTGGCTGTTCGGGAGCGACGGACGAAGGTCGATTGGGCGGTCGAGATGGCCCGGTTGCTGGAGGGGCGTTATGCGACGTTCGCCAAGGTGATCGTGGTGTGCGACAACCTGAACACGCATACGGCCGGGGCGTTTTACGAGGCGTTCGAGCCCGAGCGTGCGCGGGCGTTGGTTCGACGGATCGGATTCTGCTACACGCCGAAGCACGGCAGTTGGCTGAACGTGGCGGAGAATGAACTCAGTTCCATGACGCGGCAGTGCGTGACGGGACGCCGGTTCGGCGACATCGAGACGCTACGGCCGCCTGGTCGAGCGATGTGAACTCCACGCAACGCGTCGTCGACTGGCAGATGAAAATCGACGACGCCTGCTGCAAACTGAAATCGGTCTACCCGACAACTAAAACGTGATAGAGCGCTAGTCATGCCGTCGGCCGTCGGAATCCGGGCGCGCCGTTTGCTGTTCCCCGCGCGCCACAAGTGTGAGGCGGCCGGGGGTGGGGCAACCGTGAATGAACTGCAGGCCATTCTCGACGCCGCCGACGACGCCGCCCGGCGGGGCGTGCCGGCCGTGCTGGCGACTGTTGTGCGCGTGTCCGGGTCGGCGTACCGGAGGCCGGGGGCGCGGCTGCTGCTCTGCCCGGACGGGCCGCGGGTCGGGTTGATTAGCGGCGGCTGTCTCGAAGGGGACGTGGCCAAAAAGGCGTGGTGGCGCACCGAGGCCGGCCCGACGGTCGTCCGGTACGACACCGGGGCCGAGGCCGACGGCGAGTGGGCGTTCGGCCTCGGCTGCAACGGCGTCGTGGACGTGTTGCTGGAGCGCGTCACCCCGGACGCGCCGCCCGGCTTCTTCCCGTTCTTGCGCGACGGCCTGCGCGCGCGCCGCCCCGGCGTCCTCGCCCGCGTGATTCAGGGTCCGGGCGTCGGAGGGTGGCTGACCCACGGCGGCGACTCGGTCGCACACAACTTTGCCGACCCTTCGTTCGCCGCCGCCGTCGCCCGCGGGGCCGCCGACGCCCTCGAGTGGGGTCGGTCCGACTACGCCGCGATTGGGCCGGCCGAAGTCGTCTTCGAGCTGGTCCGCCCGCCGCTCGCGTTCGTCGTCTGCGGGGCCGGCCCGGACGCCGTGCCGGTGGTCGCGCTGGCCAAGCAACTCGGCTGGCACGTGACCGTCTGCGACCCGCGCGGACCGACGGCCCCCCGCGGCTGCTTCCCACTCGCGGACGATGTCGTGGTCTGCCCGCCGGACGCCGTCGCCGAGTACGCCCGGCTGGAGCCGGGCGGCGCGGCCGTGGTCATGTCGCACAACCAGGGCGACGACCGCCGCTTCCTGCGCGGCCTGCTCGACTCGCCCGTCGGCTACGTCGGCGTCCTCGGCCCGCGGCGGCGAACCGACGCCCTGCTCGGCGAACTGGCGGCCGACGGTTACACCCCCACGCCGGATCGGCTCGCCCGTTTGTACGCCCCCGTCGGCCTGGACCTCGGGGCCGACACGCCGGCCGAAATCGCTCTCGC
This sequence comes from Fimbriiglobus sp., assembly GCA_025352585.1. GTDB lineage: Bacteria > Planctomycetota > Planctomycetia > Gemmatales > Gemmataceae > Fimbriiglobus. The sequence goes on along the minus strand of JANXTD010000695.1, from coordinate 10,720 downwards.
CATTGTCGCCGAGTCGCGGGCCGCCCTCTCCGGCCGGGACGCGAAGCCGCTCCGCCACCGCAGCGGGCCGATCCACTGCCGCCCGCTGGAGGCCGTGACATGATGCCGGTCGCCGCGATCGTGTTGGCGGCCGGCGGGTCGAGCCGCATGGGCCGGCCCAAGCAACTCCTGCCGTTCCGCGGGCGGAGTCTGGTCCGCCACGCGGCGGAAACCGCGCTCGACGCCGGGTGCGATCCCGTAATCGTCGTCGTGGGAGCGGCGGCGGAGCGCGTCACAGCCGAGTTGACCGGCCTCCCTGTGACGGTCGTGGTCAACCCGGACTGGGCCGACGGGCCGGGCACCTCCGTTCGCGCCGGAATCGTGGCGGCACCGGAGTCCGCGGAGGTGGCCCTGTTTTTGCTCGCCGACCAGCCGTTCATCGACGCGGCGTCTCTGAGGAGTTTGCTCGACGCCCACACCGCGTCCGGGTTGCCAATGGCGGCGTCGGGCTACGCGGGGTCGATCGGGGTGCCGGCGGTGTTCGCCCGGCAGTGCTTCCCGGCCCTGCTCGCGCTGGACCCGGCCGCGGGCGCGAAGCAGGTGTTGGCCCGCGACCCGACCGGTGTGGTGGTCGTCCCCTTCCCGGCGGGGGCGATCGATTTCGACACGCCGGCCGATTACGAACGCTGGGCGACGCCGTCGCCCGCCCCCTAAGCGGAGGAGTCCCATGCCGCCCGACCCTGACCCCGATCGCCGCGACTTCATCCAGGGAGTCGCGGCCGGCGGCCTCGGCGTCGCCCTCCTCTCGGCGGCCAGTCCCGGTGTCGCGGCGGCCGAACCGCCGGCCGGGCCGGGCCGGGCGATCCCGGTCCAACTCTCGATCAACGGCCAGGACCACGCCCTCACCCTCGACCCGCGGATCTCGCTGCTCGACGCCCTGCGGGAGGTCTTGCACCTCACCGGGACGAAGAAGGGTTGCGACCACGGCCAGTGCGGGGCCTGCACGGTGCTCGTGGACGGCCGGCGGGTGAACTCCTGCCTGACCCTGGCCGCGTCGGTCGCCGGTAGCCCCGTGCGGACGGTCGAGGGGCTGGCCACCGGGGACGCCCTGCACCCGCTCCAGGCGGCGTTCATCAAGTACGACGCCTTCCAGTGCGGCTACTGTACGCCGGGGCAACTCTGCTCGGCCGTGGGGCTGCTCCAGGAAGGCCACGCGACGACGGACGACGAGGTCCGCGAGCAGATGAGCGGCAACCTGTGCCGCTGCGGGGCGTACCCGAACATCGTCGCGGCCGTTCAGGAAGTCCGGCTGGCCGCGAGGGAAGCGCGATGAACCCGTTCGACTACGCCCGCGCCGCCGGGGCCGCCGCCGCCGTGAAGATGGTCACCGCGTCCCCTGGCGCGAAGTTCCTGGCCGGCGGGACGACCCTGCTCGACTTGATGAAGCTGCACGTCGAAACGCCCGACACGCTGGTCGATGTCGGCCGCCTCCCCTTTGACAAAATCGAGGCGGTTGCCGGCGGCGGCCTCGCCGTGGGGGCGAACGTCCGCAACAGCGACCTCGCCTACCACGCCGCCGTCCTGGCGCGATTCCCCGTGCTATCGGAGGCGCTGCTGTCCGGAGCGTCGCCGCAGCTCCGCAACGCGGCCACCGTCGGCGGCAACCTGCTCCAGCGGACTCGGTGCGCCTACTTCCGCGACGGGGTCTCGGCGTGCAACAAGCGCCAGCCGGGTTCGGGGTGCGCGGCCCTCGGCGGGCACAACCGCGGCAACGCCGTCCTCGGCGGGAGCGAGTCGTGCATCGCCACGAGCGCCTCGGACATGTGCGTGGCGATGGCCGTGCTGGATGTCACGATCAAGACGCAGGGCCCCAAGGGGGAGCGGGCCATCCCCTTCGCCGACTTCTACCTCGTGCCGGGCGAGACGCCGGAGCGCGAGACGGTGCTTGAGCACGGCGAGTTGATCGTCGGCGTCGAGTGGCCGGCGTTGCCCGGCGCGGCGAAGTCGCACTACTTGAAGGTGCGCGACCGGGCGAGCTACCAGTTCGCCCTGGCGTCCGCGGCGGTGGTCCTCGAAGTGGCCGGCGGGGTCGTCACGGCGGCCCGCGTCGCGCTCGGAGGCGTGGCCACGAAGCCCTGGCGCGTGCCGGACGCCGAAAAACTCCTGGTCGGCCAGAAGCCGACGGCCGAGGCGTTCGCCGCCGCCGCCGAGGTGGCCACGAAGGGCGCGGTGCCGCGGACCTTCAACGGCTTCAAAGTCGCGCTGGTGCGGCGCGTGATCGTGCGGGCGCTCGAGACCGTCGCGGCCGGCTGACACTGTCCCGAAAGCTCCTGTGAGGACGACGCCATGACCCCCGCCGTTGGCAAACCGCTCGACCGGGTGGACGGCCGCCAGAAGGTCACCGGCACCGCCCGGTTCGCGGCCGAGTACGACCTGCCGGGCTTGGCCCACGCCGTGATCGTGACCAGCACCGTCGCCAAGGGTCGCGTCACCGCCTTCGACACGGCCGCGGCCGAGCGCGCGCCCGGCGTGCTGGCCGTCGTCACGCCCAAGAACGCCCCGAGGCTCCGCCCCGCGGAGCCGTTCGGGTCGAGCGAGACGAAGCCGGTCGCCGGGACGACGACGGCCCCGGTGCTCCAGAGCGACCAGGTCTTCTGGTACGGCCAGCCGATCGCCGTCGTCGTCGCCGGGACGCTCGACCAGGCCAAGTACGCCGCGCACCTCGTCCGCGTGACCTACGACGCCCAGCCGGCCGAGGTGACGCTCGACTCGAAGGGCCGCGTCTTCGTCCCCGACAAGGTGCAAAAGGAGGAGCCGGAAGTGACCGTCGGCGACGCCGAGGGGGCGCTGGCGGCGGCCGGCGCTAAGGTGGACCACACCTACACGACGCCGCAACACAACCACAACGCGATCGAGCCGCACGCCACCGTGGCCGAGTGGGGCGGGGGCAAGCTGACCGTCCACGACACGACGCAGTTCGTCTTCGGCGTCCGCTACGACCTGGCCACCCGGTTCGGCCTGAAGCTCGACGACGTGCGGGTGCTGGCCCCGTTCGTCGGCGGCGGGTTCGGGGGCAAGGGCGGGGCGTGGCCGCAAGCCTTCCTCGCGGCGACCGCGGCAAAAGTCGTCGGCCGGCCGGTCAAGCTCGTTCTGGGCCGCGACCAGGTGTACGCCTGCGTCGGCGGCCGCACCCCGACGCGGCAGCGGGTCGCCCTCGGGGCCGACGCCGGCGGCAAGCTGACCGCGCTGATCCACACCGGCCGCACCTCGACTTCGACGACCAACACGTTCACCGAGCAGTTCACCTTCCCGGCGCGGCACCTGTACGCCAGCCCCAACATCCGCCTGGCCCAGGAACTCATCGAGCTCGACGTCTGCCCGCCGACGTTCATGCGCGGCCCCGGCGAGTCCCCCGGCATGTTCGCCCTCGAGAGCGCGATGGACGAGCTGGCCGTCGCGCTTAAGCTCGACCCCGTCGAGTTGCGGCTGCGCAACGACCCCGACAAGGACCCGACCCGCGGCACGCCGTTCTCCTTGCGCAAGTACAAGGAGGCGCTCAAGCTCGGGGCCGAGAAATTCGGCTGGGCGCGGCGGACGCCCGAACCCGGCTCGATGAAGGACGGCCGGCTACTCGTCGGCCTGGGCGTGGCGTCGGCGTACTACCCGGTCTACCGCAACCCCTCGTCGGCCCGCGTCGAGGTCACCGCCGCCGGCACGGCACTGGTGCAGTGCGGCTGCCAGGAGATGGGCATGGGCACGGCCACCGCCCAGTCCCAAATCGCCGCCGACCTCCTCGGCCTGCCCGCCGACCGCGTCAAGTTCGAGCTGGGCGACACGGCCCTGCCGTTCGCGATGGTGGCCGGCGGGTCGAGCCAGACGGTCAGCGTCGCGGCCGCGGTCGCCGGCGCGGTCGCCGCCCTCAAAGCGGCCCTCCTGGCCCTCGTCGAGAAGGCCGACGGGTCGCCGCTGAAGGGGCTGAAGGCCGCGGACGTGGCGTTCCGCGACGGCGGCCTGGCGCGCGTCGACGACCCCAAGGCCGGCGAGTCGTTCGGCGCGATCCTCGCCCGAGCCGGCCGCAAGAGCCTCGACGCCAAGGCCGAGGTCAAGCCGGGCGACGAGGCCAAGAAGCTGTCGATGCATTCCTACGGGGCGCAGTTCTGCGAGGTCCGCGTCGACCCCGACTTCGGGACGGTACGCGTCAAGCGGTTCGTCGGGGCGTTCGACGTGGGCCGCGTCATCAACGCCAAGACGGCCCGCAGCCAGTTCCTCGGCGGCATCACGATGGGCCTCGGCATGGCGCTGCTGGAGGAGACACACCGTGACGCGCGGACGGGCCGCCTGGTGAACGCCGACCTGGCCGAGTACATGGTCCCCGTCCACGCCGACGTGCCGGCCCTGGAGGCGTACTGGGTCGGAGACCCCGACCCGCACACGCCGATGGGCGCGCACGGCATCGGCGAGATCGGCATCACAGGCGTCGCCGCGGCAGTCGCCAACGCCGTCTACCACGCCACCGGCAAGCGCGTCCGCGACCTGCCGATCACGCCGGAGCGGCTGATGTCCGCCCCGCTCGTGCCCTGAGTTGTGCCGGCGGTTGGCACCACGACCTGGCCGACCCCGGCGTCCGATCGCGCGAGCAGTTTTGGACTTCCCCGTGGAAAATGGTGTCGAACTTCAGGGCGGTTCGGCCCACAGCCGCTCGATCACGTTCAGGTTCGGCGAGTCGCTGGCAGGAACGGCAGCCGGAGGCCCAACCCTGCGGCCAACGCCTGGGCCTCCTGGTTCCGCTGGTACCGCGCGTTGTCCAGCACCACCGTCACCGGACCCCTCAACCGTTAAGCCGCGATCGCGCGGAGCAACTTGCCCATCCTGGCCAAGGGGCGTCCGCCGTGCCCAGCTCGGGCACCAGAACCCCCGGAAGGGAAACTCCACCCCAAGCGGACATCGAGTGGCTGGAAGGGGGCGCGACACCCTGGTTCAAGCGACGGCGTCACTGTCAGCAGTTCGCTTCCGTTGGCGTGGCTACTGTCGGTCAGAACCGCCGCCGCCTTCCCGTCCTTACCGTTCGTGGGGGCCACAGGTGGCCGGTGCAGCCGGGGCCGTGGCTGAAGCTACGGACATCTGCCGGGGACTCCGCGAGTGCAGGCGGCTCGACGTCACACTGTGGCAGTTGACGAGGGGGCGCAGGCCCGAGTTCGGAAATCTCAAGGCTTCGCCCTGAGTGGTCGTGACCCGGCCCCGACATCTTCTCCGTCGGAGTTCCGAAGCCTCGGAGTCGAAGCCATGCCCCGTCCGAACCGCCCGCTCGCCGCGGAGCACCTTGAGGACCGCGCCGTGCCCGCCGCCGGGACCCTCGATCCGACGTTCGGCGGGGGCGGGTTCGCCGCGGTCCCCCACGACTCGTACTCGGCGTCGCCGACCTTCAAGGCGTTCGGGGTCGCCACGGCCGCGGGCTTCCAGCCGGGCGGCCAGGTCGTCCTCGCCGACCTGGTCACCGGTGACAACTCGACCTCGGCGTTCGACATCGCCCGGCTCACCGCCGCCGGCGCGATCGATCTTTTGTTCGGCCTATCGGGGCACGACTACGCCCGCCGCGGCACGGTCGCCTACTCGGGTTTCGGCGCGGCCGTCCGGGCCGACGGCAGCGTCGTCGCGGCGGCCCTCGCGGCGGGGGCAGGCTCGACCGAATACCTCGCCCTGTCCCACGTCACGGCCGCGGGGGCACCGGACGCGGCGTTCGGCACCGCCGGCGACCTCGACGTGCCGCTCGCCCTGCCGCCCGGCCAGAGGTTCGCCGCCGGCCGCGACGCCGACGTGCTGACCGCGGTGTTGCCCGACGGGTCGATCGTCGTCGTCGGCAGCCGCGCCGCGACCGCCACGCGACTCATCGCGGCCCGCGTCACTGCGGCGGGCGCGCTCGACGCCACCTTCGGCACGCTCGGCGTGGCCAACAACCCGCTCGCCGCGACGTTCGGCCCGGCCGCGCTCGCCGCCCTGCCCGACGGCCGCGTCATCGTCGTCGGCTCCGACACGGTCGGCGGGGTCAGCGTCTTCGCCGCGGTCCGGCTGACGGCCGCCGGGGTCCTCGACGCCGCGTTCGGCACCGGCGGCGAGGTCACCGCCCCGGTCGGGGCGACGGCCGCCGCGAACGCCGTCGCCGTCCAGCCGGACGGCGACCTCGTCGTGGGCGGCCCGGCGACGGTCACCGGCACCGCGACCTACGCCGTGACGCGGCTGACCCCGACCGCGGCCGTCGATTCGACCTTCGGCACCTCGGGCACGACCCTGTTCGTCGGCGCGACCGGCTTCGGTGCCGTCGCGGTGGAGTCCGACGGCAAGCTGGTGTTGGCCGGCACCGACGCCGGCAGCCGCGCCGGGGCCGGTCGCCGTCGGGCCGGCGACGCTGCCCGACGGCTTCGTCGGCGACTTCGGCTACGTCGTGCCGGCGTTCACCGCGCCGGGGCCGTTCGCCGCGGCCGGCACCTACACCTTCCAGGTCACGTCGCCGCTGTTCACGCCGTCCGACGGCACCGCGGCGGTGGCCACCCTCGACGGCTTGACCCTCCCGGGCAGCACGCTGATCGGCCAGCCGGCCGCGGCCGGGACGCTGACGTTCACGGTCACCGCCAGCGCCCCCGACACCGCCTTCGGCGCGGCGAGCGGCAGCCGGAGTTACACCGTCCACTACGCCCCGAACCCGATCCGGGCCGCCGCCGACCCGGCCAGGCCGCTCTACTTCCACAACGGCGTCGCCCAGACGACCCGGCTGACCTTCAGCAGCGCCACCCCGATCGCGAGCGTCACCTACTTCGACTTCAGCAACTTCACGTCGTCCACCGGGCTGACCGTGACGACCGACTCGGCCGCGGGGACCGCCACGGTCTCCGGCACGCCGAAGAACTTCGGGGGCGAGGCGTTGCTGACCGTCCAGGACCAGCAGGGCGTCACGGCGTCGTTCAACTACACCGTCACGGTCCTCGCGGCGGGGGCGCTCGAGTTGACGGCCGGCCCCGCCACCGGCACGGTCGTGGCGCAAGCCGGGGTGCCGTTCTCGGGGCCGGGCGGCGTCGGCGGGTTGGTCGTGCGGGCGGCCGGCGGCGGCGGCGGGCCGGTCTCGTTCCGGCTCGTCAGCGGCGGCCTGCCGCCGGGCCTGGCGCTGGTGCCCGGCGACGGCGTCGGCCCCACGCCGGACGCGGTCGCCGTCGCCGGCACGCCCACCGCCGCGGGGGAGTTCCTCGGCAGCCTCCTGGCGACCGACCCGCAGGGGTTCTCCGCGTCGATCCCGTACGACCTCGTCGTCACCGGCGCGGCCGCGCCCGGTGTGGCGGTCGGCCCGAACGCCACGCCGGTGCCGACGGTCGGCGTCGCCTACGCCGCCAGCCTCGTCGCCACCGGTGGGACGGGGCCGGCCACGTTCGCGGTCACCGACGGCACCCTGCCGGCGGGACTCACGCTGAGCGCGGCCGGGCGACTCTCCGGCGTGCCAACCGCCTCCGCGGTCTCGCCCTTCACCGTCGCGGCGACCGACGCGGTCGGGGCCGTCGGCCGGAGGGTCTACGTCGTCGGGGTGCTGCCGGTCGTCGCAAAGCTGGCGGTCGCGTTCACCAACGACGGCACGCCGGACATCGGCAGCGGCGTGCCGGCCCTGTCGGTCGGCTTCGAGCCGGGAAGCGTCACCCTCGACGCCGCCGGCAACGCCTACGTGACGGACGAGTCCCACTCGCGGGTCCGCCGCATCGACGCCGCCACCGGCCTCATCACGGTCGTCGCGGGCAGTGGGCGCGTGACCAACCTCGGGCCGGACGGCGTGCCGGCGACCTCGTCACAGGTCAACCCCAAGACCGTCGCCGTGGACGCGGCCGGCAACCTCTACTTCGAGCAGTTCGGCCTCGAGAGCCTGTCGAACGCGGAGCACAGCAGCGTCCGCAAGGTCAACGCGGTCACGGGCGTCATCACCACGATCGCGGGGGGCAGCCGCGCCGACGGCTTCTCCGGCGACGGCGGCCCGGCGGTCAACGCCGCGCGGGGCTTCCACTTCGGCGGAGGCGTCGCGGCCGACGCCGCCGGGAACGTCTTCATCGGGGACACCTTCAACAACCGCGTCCGCCGGGTGGACGCCGTGACCGGGGTCATCTCCACCGTCGCCGGCACCGGCACGGCCGGCTTCTCCGGCGACGGCGGCCCCGCCACCGCGGCGAAGATCGGTTCCCCGGCCCGACTGGCGGTGGACGCGGCCGGCAACCTGTACTTCGACGACGCTGCCCGCGTCCGCCGGGTGGACGCCGTGACCGGGGTCATCACGACCGTCGCCGGCACCGGCACGGCCGGCTTCTCCGGCGACGGCGGTCCGGCTACGGCGGCGCAACTCGGCGGGGCCGCCGGGATCGCCGTCGATCGGGCGGGTAACGTCTTCATCGCCGACGGCAACCGCCGCGTCCGCCGCGTGGACGCCGCCACGGGGGTCATCACCACCGTCGCGGGGTCGGGGGCGACCGGCGACTTCGTCGGCGAGGGCGGCCCGGCGACCGCGGCGATCCTCGGCTAGCCGACCGGCGTGGCGGTGGACGCCGCCGGCAACCTCACGATCACCGACGCGGCGTCGAACCGAATCGTCGTGGTGGACGGCCGGACGGGCCTCCTGCGCACCGTGGCCGGGACCGGCGGCGAGCGCTTCGGCGGCGCGGGCGGCCCCGTCGGCCAGGCCGCGTTCAGTCGGCCGGCGGCCGAGGTGTTCGACGCCGCCGGCAACGCGTACCTGGCCGACGCCGGCAACAACGTCGTCCGCCGGGTGGACGCCGTGACCGGGGTCGTCACCACCGTCGCGGGGACGGGCGCGGCCGGCTTCTCCGGCGACGGCGGACTCGCCACCGCGGCGCGGCTCAAGGGCGTCAACGGCGTGGCGGTCGATGCCGCCGGCAACCTCTTCCTGTCCGACGCCGGCAACCTCCGCGTCCGCCGCGTCGACGCCGCCACCGGACTCGTCACGACGGTCGCGGGCAGCGGCAGGTACGGGTTCGCCGGCAACGGCGGCCCGGCGACCGCGGCCCAGTTCGTCGCGCCCGCCGGCCTGGCCCTCGACCGCGACGGCAACCTGTTCATCCTCGACAACTTCCGCGTCCGGGAGGTCTACGCCGCGACCGGCATCCTCGACACGGTCGCCGGGGGCGGCCCGTTCTCGAGCGCCATCCCCGGCCCGGCGCGGGACGCGATCCTCGACCCCCAGAACGGCCTGGCCCTCGACCCGGCCGGCGACCTGCACCTCGTGGGCAAGTTCAGTAGCCTGCTCCGGGCGTACCCGTCGCTGCGCCTCGACCCGCTCCCGGCCGGCAGCCCCGGCGTGGCCTACAGCGTCTCGTTCAAGCCCCCGACAGCGACGGGCATCACCTACTCCGCGACCGGCCTGCCGTCCTGGGCCAGTCTCGACCCGAGTACCGGCGTACTCAGCGGCACGCCGCCGACCGCCGGGACGTTCTCGTTTATCGTCACCTCGGCCGTCGGCATCGTCTTCCGCGGCGCGTTCGCGGGCAGCACGGTCGATCAGCGGGACGTGACCCTGGCCGTGCTGCTAAGTCAGTCGATCACTTTCGCGCCGCTCGCCCCGGTGACGTACGGGGAGACGCCGGTCGCCCTGAGCGCGACGGGCGGAGCCTCGGGCAACCCGGTGGCGTTCACGGTCATTTCCGGGCGCGGCACCGTCAGCGGCACGACCCTCGCGGTCAACGGGGCGGGCGACATCGTCGTCGAGGCGCGGCAAGACGGCACGGCGACCTTCGCGCCGGCCCCGCCCGTCCGCCAGACGCTCCGCGTCGCCCCGGCCCCCCTTCGCGTGACCGCCGATAGTGTTATGGCGACGGCCGGCGGGGCGTTCCCGGCCCTGACGTTCCGCGCGGTCGGCTTCGTCAACGGGACACCGCGGCGTCGCTGGCGGGCGGCCTGGCGACCCCGGCGACCCCGGCCAGCCCGCCGGGCGACTACCCGATCACCCAGGGGACGCTGGCGGGCGCGAACTACGCCATGACGTTCGTCGCCTGCACCCTGACCGTCGTCGCACCGGTCGTCGTGCCGCCGGTCACCCCACCCGTCGTGCCGCCGGTCACACCTCCGGCGACCCCACCGGCAATCCCCCCGGTCGTTGTGACGCCTCCGACGCCGGGCGGCGTCCGGCTCCGGGCCGTCGGCGCGGACGCCGGCGGCGGGCCGCGGGTCCGCGCCTTCGACGGGGCGGCCGGCCGGCCGCTGCTCGACCGCCGGCGGCGTCTCCGTGGCCGTCGGCGACCCGGCCGGCGACGGCTCGCGGGACATCCTGACCGGGGCGGGGCCGGGCGGCGGCCCGCGCGTCCTCGCCTTCGCGGTCTCCGCTGCGGGGACGCCGACCCAGGTCGCCAACGGCTTCCCGTCCGACCCGAGCGGCCGGGACGGCGTCCGAGTCGGCACCGGCGTCGGACCTGACGGCCGCCCGACGGTCGTCGGAGCGGTGGGCAGCAAGACGGTGTCGGTTACCCCCGGCCGCGCCCCCGCGTCGGTGACCGACCCGGCCCCGTTCGGCGACGACAACCGAGGCGGGGTCTGGGTTAGTTAACGCGGCCCGGACTCGCCCACACTGGGCCGGGTGGAAACCCTTGCCGAAACGTCAGCCGACTGTGCGGGGAGGCGACCGTAGTCGGGGTAAGTAGGGCGACAAAGGCATCGTAGCCTGTGCGGTCATCACGGCGGTTGCTCCGCACCATCCCCGGCGTCGGCC
>JANXTD010000671.1 GCA_025352585.1 Fimbriiglobus sp. | reverse complement strand
GCCGCCACCTCGGCGTCGAGGTCCAGCGCCGCCGGCAGTTCGGCCGCCGCCGCCGTCAGGGCGTGCAGCAGCTTCAGCACGTGGAGCTTCGTGCGGACCGGCGGCGTGACGGCCATCGCCGCGTCGGTCACGACGGTGAGGCCGACGAGGTCGCGGTTGGCGGCGGCCGCCTGCACGACCGCGGCGGCGACCCCGGCGAAGCGGGCGACCGGACTTCGCCCCGGCGGCCCGAGCCGCGCGGCGTCCGAGGCGTCCACGAAGACCACGCAGCGCACCGGCACGTCGCTCTCGATGACTCGCGTGATCAGCGTGCCGCGGCGGGCCGAGGCCTTCCAGGCGATCATCTTGGGCGGGTCGCCGGGGGCGTAGTCGCGCAGGTCGAGCAGCTCGTCGCCGCTGCCGGGCTTGCGCAGGCGGTGGATGCCCGGCGGCGGCAGCGCGTTGAAGCGCTTGACGGTGCGGCGGCGGGCGTCGTGCGCGGCCAGCGGCGGCAGCACGAGGTAGACCGCCGGCACCCGCAAGAACACGCGGCGGTAGAACAGCCCGGCCAGGTCGGCGACGTGGACGGTTAGCCCCTCGAAGCGGAGTTCGCCGGGGGCGTCGGGCCGCAGGGTGTACTCGACCCGCGCCGACTCGCCCGGCCCCAGGCTCGCCTCGCGGAACGCCTCGCCGTCGGCGGGGCTAACGTCGGCCGGCAGGCGATCGACGAGCAGCGCGAACGGCAGCCGGGCGGTGCCGGCGTTGGTGACCGTCGCCCGCACGGCGACCGGCACGCCGACCCACGCCGTCGGCACCGGCCGGCCGCCTTGCAGCAAGACGCGGTCGAGGCGGAGGCGGTCGGCGGCGTGGTGGGTGCGGTAGGCGAACAGGAACCACTCGCTGAGCACCCACCCGGTGAGTGTGAGGCCGAGCAGCGGCACGAGCGGCGTGAAGCGGCCGAGCGTCAACACCCCCAGCACCGCCACGGCGGCGGAGAGCGTGAGGAACCACCAGCCGCGTGCGGTCAGCAACGTCGAGTCCTTATCCGGGGGCGGGGCCGTCAACCCATTGTCGTAGCGGGAAGCGGCGACAAGGACAGGCGCGTTACGGCGAGCCGCCCCCGGCGGGGCCGGATCCGGGCGAGCCGCTGGCCGGTCGAAACCCCGCCCACGCGGGCCGAACGGTCCTGCGGGCGACAGGAGTCCTCCCGCCGGGGTGCGACGCGGAGAGAAACTTTCACGCGACGTTGGCATTACGACGGGCGAAGTGTTAAATAGGATGCACGACGATTCGACTGCCCGGAGCGTGAGCATGTCCGCAACTCGCAACAGCGACGGCGACGGCGACCCCGGAATCGACGGCGCGTTCACCCTCGCCGCACGCGCCTGGGTTGGCGAACTCGTGGACCACGCGGCCACGCTAGACCTCGCGCCCGCAAGCGACGACGCGACGACGCCAGCCGCAACCTCCGACGCGCGGCCCGCCGGCGACGGCCCGCCGGGCTACGAAATCCAGGACGAGTTGGGCCGCGGCGGCATGGGCGTCGTCTACAAGGCGCTGCACCTCGCGCTGAACCGGCCGGTCGCGCTCAAGATGGTTCGCTCCGGGGTGCGGGCGTCGGCGGTCGAGTTGCTGCGCTTCAAGGCCGAGGGCGAGACGGTCGCGCGGCTGAACCACCCCAACGTCGTGCAGGTCCACGAGGTCGGCGTCCACGCCGGCAGCCCGTACCTCGTCCTCGAATACTGCGGCGGCGGCAACCTCGACGAGAAGCTGGCCGGGGCACCGCTGCCGCCCCGCCAGGCCGCGGAGATGGTGGCGACGCTGGCCCGCGCCGTCCACGCCGCGCACGCCGCCGGGGTCGTCCACCGCGACCTGAAGCCGGCGAACGTCTTGCTGACTGCCGACGGCACGCCCAAGGTCGCCGACTTCGGGCTGGCGAAGTGGGCCGAGGCGGGCGACGGCATGACGGTGACCGGCGCGGTGATGGGCACGCCGAGTTACATGGCCCCGGAGCAAGCGAGCGGCGACACGAAATCGATCGACCGCCGGGCCGACGTCTACGCGCTGGGCGCGATCCTGTACGCCTGCCTGACGGGCCGCCCGCCGTTCAAGGGCGCGACGCCGTTGGACACGCTCGACCAGGTGCGCAGCCACGAACCGGCGTCGGTGCGGAGCCTCCAGCCGGGCACGCCGCGTGACCTCGAGACGGTCTGCCTGAAGTGCCTGCAAAAGTCGATCGGCAAGCGTTACCCGTCGGCCGCGGCGTTGGCCGACGACCTCGACCGCTTCCTCTCGGGCAACGTGATCCAGGCGCGGCCCGTCGGCTCGCGGGAGCGGGCGTGGCGCTGGTGCCGCCGCAACCCGGCGGTGGCGTCGCTGTTAGCGAGCGTGCTGGCGGTGTCGCTGGCCGGCACCGCGGCGTCGCTGTGGTCGGCGTCGGTCGCCAACGACCGCCGGGCGGAGGCCGAGAAGGCGAAAGGGGAGGCGGTCCAGGGGAAGCGCGAGGCCGACGCGGCCCGGCTGGCCGCGTTGAGCGAGAAGGCGGCGGCGGACGCGGCCCGCCGGTCGGCCCAACAGGCGACGGCGGCGGCCGAAGACTCTCGGGGCACGGCCCTGGCGGCGAAGCGGCGCGCCGAGTGGTCGGCGTACACGAGCCAGATTTCGCTCGGCCAGCGGGAGTGGGAGGTGGGCAACGCCCCGGCCGCGTTCCAAATCCTCGAAGCGACCAACCCGGACCTGCGCGGCTGGGAGTACACGTACCTGGAGCAACAGCACGTCCGCGACCGACTCTGGACGAAGACCCAATGGTCGCGAGGCGTGGCGGCAGCCGTCGTCGATTTAGCCGTCAGCCCGAAAGGGGACCGCCTGGCGACTGCGGACAACCAGAATTTGTCCATTTGGGACGCCAAGGACGGCAGGTTAATCCACAGCGTCCCCGCGCAGTTTCAGGGGTTGAACTGTTTGGCCTTCAGCCCCGACGGGAATAGCGTCCTCACCGGAGACGGGGACTCGGCTCGAGGCGATAATCTCTTCAGTACCCCAGGGCAAATTCAAATTTGGGACGCCCACACCGGGAAACTCACCACGCAACTCCCCAGGTTGCCGGGGACCGTGAGGCGTATCGCATTCCACCCCTCGCAGAAGCACGTTGTGGTCGCCTGCGGCGACGGCCGGATTTACTGGGTGGACTACCCCTCCGGAGTTGTGGCCCGCTCGTTGGAAACTGGCCACGGGTTTTACCTCACAGTCGCCATGAGTGCCGACGGGAAATTCGTCGCGTCGGCCGGGTTGCGAGGCACTGTCACCATCCATGACGAGTCGAATGGGGCGGTGGTGTCCACACTGACCCCCGCGAATGAAACTCGGTTGGGGCGTGAAAACTTCACGGCGCTGTCCTTTAGCCCGGACGGCACGATGCTCCTGGGTACGAGGACAGGACCGGTCGTTTGGGAGTTGCCCAGCGGGCGCGTCCTCTGGAGTTCGACGGACTCGGCCGCGACGATCGTCCGCTCCGCCTGGACCGCGGACAGTTCGTCGCTCCTGACCGCCTCGGAGGACCGCACGGTCTCCGTGTGGGAGCCCCGCTCGGGCCGGAGGGTCAAGCGGCTCTGAGGCCACCAGCGGGGGGTGTACGGCCTCGGCCTGGCGGGGAACGCGGCCTTCAGCGGGGGGGCCGACGGGAACGTCATCGCCTGGCGGCTCGACCAGCCCCCCGAGCCGCTTGAACTTCGCACCGCGGATCAAGGGTGGTTTTACGGCCTCGCGTTCTCCCAGGACGGCAGTGGGGTCTTCTCGACGGAGGGCGGGACGGCGAACGTGGCGCGTCACTGGAATCTAGCCGGTGGGCGTCTGAATCGGGCGTATCCGGGCCACACGGATCAGGTCACGACCCTGGCGATTTCCCGCAACGCCGAGGTGCTGTTCACGGGTGCCAAGGACGCCACCGCCAGGATGTGGGACGTGAATTCGGGCGAGGGCCGCTCGGTGTTTCGCGGGCACACCGGGCCGGTCGTTGGGGTCGCCTGCCCCCCCGACGCGGGGTGGCTCGCGACCGCCGGCGAGGAGGGCGAAGTCCGCCTCTGGAGCCCCACATCCGGCAGTTTGACGCGGAAATTGATCACGCGACCAGTCAAGGCGAGTCGCTTGGCGAGTGACCCGGACGGCCGACTTTTGGTCGCGAGCTTCCTCGACGGCACAATCGTCGTCTGGGAAACAGGGACGTGGCAAGAAACCGGTCGGTACGCGCACGGCGAGCTGGCGGCTGGCGAAACGCTTCAGGCCATCGCCTTGGCCGTCAGCCCCGATGGCAAGCGTCTGGTCTCCGGGGGGACGGACCGCAGCCTCCGCGCGTGGGACTTGGAAACCGGCACCCCCCTCTGGACCAAGGGGCGAGACGACCTCGCGGCCCCTGTGTTGTCGATCGCGTTCCTGCCCGGCGGCAAGCAGTTCGTCACCGGTGGCGGCGTGTGGGGCGCGCCCGGCGAGGTCAAGGTTTGGAACGCCCTGACCGGCGAAAACACCTTCACCCTTCGCGGCCCCGCTCGGGAAATCTACGGCGTCGCGGTCAACCCCGCGGACGGGTCGGTCGCCGCCAGCTCGCACGAGGGGGCGATCAAAGTCTTCGGCCTCCCCACGCCCTTCGTCGCCGGCCAGGCGGCCCACCACCGGGCCGACCTCCAATTCCGCCGGGGCGAGGCGCACCGCATGGGAGGCGAACTCGACAAGGCCCTCGGGGCGTACCGCGAGGCCATCGCCATCGAGCCGACCAGCGCCGAGTACCACCTCGCCGTTGCCAGAGTGTTATTCGCCAAGTCCGACCCGGAAGGGGCTTTGGCCGCGGCACGCACCGCGAGTCGCCTCGAACCGACCAACGCCGCGGCGCACTCCATCGTGGGTACGATCCTGTATCGGAGTGGCGACCTTGACGGCGCGGCCGAAGCGCGGCGGACCTACGTGCGGTTGCTGCCCGGCGACCCCGTCGCGCACCAACACCTTGGGGTGGTGCTGCTCGATCAAGGCAAATTGACCGAAGCCACTGAGCGCTTTCAGGCCGCGCTGAAGTTGGACCCGAAGTCATTGGTCATCGAGCGTAACCTCCGCCAAGCGGAGAAGTGGGCGGCCATCAACGCCCGCCTGCCCAACTTCGCCAATGGCACCGACGCCCCATCGTCTCCCACCGAAGCCGCTGAGGTGGCGTACTTTTACCAGCAGCCCTTCCGCAAGAATTACGACCTGGCAGTCAAGTTTTGGCGCGACGCTTTCGGGGGCGACCCGGAGTCCCTCGCGACGCCGAACGCCGCGCGCTGGGCCGCCGGGGCCGCCGTGATGCTGGCCGCAGGCAGCGACCCGACGGTCACCCTTGGCGACGACGAGTGGCACTTCTTGCACGCCACGGCCCGGTCGTGGCTGTCGGCCGAACTCGATTTCCAGTCCGCCCTGATCCCCAAAGCCACCCCGAACGAGCGGCAGGTGATCCGAAATCGCCTCATGTTGCCGCTAAGCGTCCCCACCTTGCGGGCGGCGCGCGAGCCGGCGGCCCTTGCCGCCATGCCGGCCGACGAGCGGGCGGCTTGGGAGGCCTACTGGAAGAAGCTCGCCGCGGCGATCGAATCGACCCGGCCCGTGCCGGCCACCAAGTAGCCCCGCGCGGCGTGGGGCGAAACTTCGGCGGGGGCGTTGGCGATTGCGGGGGCGGCGGCTTACACCACAGGGGGTGACGATTCGACGGGCCGGGGGGCGAGCATGTCGGCGATCCGCGACTCCGACGACGACCCCGACGACTTCCCCCCCGCGCTGCCGGCCCCGCCGGCCCCGCCGTTCGTCGCCGCGACCGCCCCGCCGGGGTACGCCATCCTCGGCGAACTCGGACGCGGCGGTATGGGCGTCGTCTACGACGCCGTGCAGACGGGCCTCAACCGGCCGTGCGCGCTCAAGATGGTCCTGGGCAGCGGCCACGCCGGGTCGGTCGCGCTGGTGCGCTTCCTCGCCGAGGCGGAAGCCGTGGCGGCGATCGACCACCCGCACGTCGTCCGCGTCTTCGAGTTCGGCAACCACGCCGGGCAGCCGTTTTTGGCGATGGAGAAGCTCGACGGCGGCACGCTCTCCGACCGGCTGCGGGCCACGGGGGCGTTATCCGTCGGCGCGGCGGTGACGCTGCTCGAACTCGTCGCCGCGGGGGTGCAGGCCGGGCACGACCTCGGGATTGTGCACCGCGACCTCAAGCCGGCCAACATCCTGCTCGCCGGCGACGGCACGCCGAAGGTCACCGACTTCGGGCTGGCCAAGCGCGACGGCGGTGGCGACCTCACCGACACGCAGGCGATGATGGGGTCGCCCGACTACATGTCGCCGGAGCAGGCCCAGGGCCGGGCCAAGTTCGTCGGGCCGACGGCCGACGTCTACTCCCTCGGGGCGATCCTGTTCGCCGCGATCGCCCGGCGGCCGCCGTTCGTCGCCGACAACCTGCTCGACCTGCGGCTCAAGGTGATCGGCGAGGAGGCCCCGAGCCTCGCGAAGTTCGCCCCCGGCCTGCCGCGCGACCTGGCCACGGTGGTCGCGAAGTGCCTGGCGAAGGCCCCCGGCGAGCGCTACCTGAGCGCCGCCGCGTTCGCCGAGGACTTGCGGCGCTGGCGAGTCGGCGAGCCGATCGTCGCCCGCGCCGCCGGGGGCCGCGAGCGGGCGTGGAAGTCGGTCAAGCGCAACCGCGGGCTGGCGGCGGCCGTCGGCACCGTGCTGCTCGCACTGTGCGCCGGGCTGGTCGGCACGAGCGTGGCGGCCGTGCGGGCGCTCGACGAGGCGGGCCGCGCCGACGGCGCGACGGCCAGGGCGGTCGCGGCGGCGGGGGAGGCGACGGCCGAGGCGGCGCGGGCCGACGCCGAGGCGACCAAGGCGAAGGCCGCGGCGGAGCGGGCCGAGCGGCAGTTGGAGCGGGCGGAGCGGCTCAACTACGCCTCGCAAATCGACAAGGTCGATCGCGTGCTGCGGGCCGGCGACCGCGGCAGTGCGGCGCGCTTCCTGCGGCGGACGCGCTGGGACTACCGCGGCTGGGAGCACGACTACCTCACCACGCAATTCCACGCCGGCCACGCCACGCTGACCGGCCACACCGACGAGGTGACGAGTGCCGCGTTCAGCCCCGACGGCGCGACCGTCGTCACGGCCAGCCGCGACGGGACTGTGAAGCTCTGGGGCGTGGCGACCGGCGGCGAGGTGCGCACCCTGACGGGGCACGCGGAGGCGGTCACGAGCGCGGCGTTCAGCCCCGACGGCGCGCGGGTCGCCTCGGCCGACCGTAACGGCACCGTGCGGCTCTGGGAGGCGGCGACCGGCCGCGAACTGCGCACGCTCTCGGGGTACGCCGGCGACGTGACCAGCGCCGGGTTCCGCCCCGACGGCGTCCGGCTCGTGACCGCCAGCGACGACAACGCCGCCAAGCTGTGGGACCCCGCCAGCGGCCGCGAGTTGCGCGCGTTCGTCGGGCACGCCGACGACGTGACGTGCGCCGCCTTCAGCCCCGACGGCGCGACGGTCGTGTCGGGCAGCCGCGACGAGACGGCGCGGCTCTGGGACGCCGCAACCGGCCGCGAACTGCGCGCCCTCACCGGCCACACCGGGGGCGTGACGTGCGCGGCGTTCGGCCCCGACGGCGGCCGCGTCGTGACGGCGAGCCGCGACGGCACCGTGCGAATCTGGGACGCGACCGGCCGCCCGCCGCGGCCCCGCCCCGGCCGCGTCGCCTGGGTCACGAGCGCCCCGCACAGCGTGGACGGCACCCGCGTCGTCTCGTCGGAGGACGACCGCACCGTGCGGCTCTGGAACCCCTCGGCGACGCGCGACCAGCGTACGCTGACCGGGCACGCCGGCTGCGTGACCTGTACGGCGTTCAGCCCCGACGGCGCGACGGTCGTGACGGCCAGCCGCGACCTGACGGTGCGGCTCTGGGACGCCGCCGCCGGCCGCGAACTGCGCACGCTCGCCGGCCACACCCACGCCGTCACGAGTGCCGCGTTCAGCCCCGACGGCGGCCGCGTCGTCTCGGCCAGCGACGACAACACGGTGAAACTCTGGGATCCGGTGACCGGCCAGGAACTGCTGAGCCTCGACGGCGACAAGTCGGCGCGGGGGTTCCTGTTCGCCCGCTTCAGCGAGGACGGCCACGGCATCGCCGGCGGCGGCCGCGACAAGACACTCACCGTCTGGGACACGTCGGTCCACGCCTACGAGGACGTGCTGCGGGCCCGGTCCGACGCCCCGGACAGTTCGTTCGCGGTGACCGCCGACGGCCGGCGCGTCGTCGCCGGCTGGCTCGCCGGCGACGACACCGTCTGGTCGCTCACGACCGGCCAGATCCTCCCCGGCGAGCCGGCCCCCGCCGGGCTACGCTTCGTGACCCACGCCGACTTGCCGGGCGGCAACCGCGTGGCGTTCGTCGAGGGCGGCCGCGTCGTCGTGCGCGACACGGCGAAGTACGTGGCGTTCCGGGCCGAGACGGCGCGGCGGCTGGCCGAGTACGCCGCGCCGAAGCCGGGGTGGCACGCCCAATCGTTCGACGAGGCGCTCGCCGCCGGGCGCGACTCCGCGAGCCGCTTCCACCTCATGTGGTTGCGCAAGATCCGGGGCGACGCCGACCTCACCGTCAAGTGGCGTGAGGCGATGCTGCCGAAGGTGGTGGAGCCGGTCGGGCCGTGAAAAAGTCTCGGTTACAAGCGGGGTCCGGCGTTGGTGCCGAAGCCGTAGGGGACGTAGTTGAAGATCATCAGCAAGATCAGGATGATGAGCAGCGTGCCGATGAGGCCGGACGGGCCGTAGCCCCACTTGCGCGAGTGCGGGAACGCCGGGACCGCGCCGACCAGCAGCAGGACGAGCACGATCAGCAAGATTAAGCCCACGGGAAGTCTCCTCAAGAAGGGGTCGCGGACGCCAACCGTCCGGCAATCGGTTCATGACGGAGCAATCGATGTGCCGAGAAGCCCGAGGGCGCGACCTTGACGGAGCGTGCTATCGCCCGGCGGCGTGCCGTGGTACGATCAGCCCCGGACAATTCTCTCGGCATTCACCCCTTGCGTCGGAGTGCGTCATGCGTGCGTTGTGCGTCGGCCTGGCGGCCTGGCTCGCGTCCTCGGCCTTCGCCGCCGACCCGGCACCCGACCGCGTGCGGGACCGGTTCCAGAGCGAGTCCACGTGCGTGACGTGGGGGGACGTGCCGACCTTCGACGCCACCGCCGAGTTGGAGATCGGCGACGGTGGCGGCCACGGCGGATCCCTCGGCTGGCTCCGCTTTCGGCCCGCCAAAGGTGGCGTCGAGGTCCTGTCGATTCAGTACCGCAGCCGCATAATCGGACGGGGAGAGTTGCCGGCGGACCCTGTGCCGGTGGCGGTCAAAATTGCCCGGCTTCCGAACGAAGCCTACGCCGGGTTGCTGAAGGACTTGGCCGTCGTCAGTTCCGCCAAGCTCGAGCGGATTCGGCGGAACTCCGCGCTGATGACAACCGGGGACTTTTGGTCCCAGGTTCGCCTCACGGCGGGCAAGGAAACGCCGATCGACCTCGACTGGGCGGGGTACCAGGGCAGTCGGGGTGAGCCGGACTACTTGAAGCCCAAGACCGCCGTCGGCTTGGCGGGCGAGGCCGTCGCGAAGTCGGAGTTCAAGGAGTACACGCTGACGGCGGCCGACCGGGCCTGGGCGAGCGCGAAATTTACCCGCGACGGGGAGAAGCACACGATCAGCGCTGCTCAGCCGACCGCATTTTACTGGTGGGTCAACGAGAGGTCGATCGCGACGGTCGGCTTCGTCGGGGACGCGGCCGCCCTGCCGACGTTGCGTGAGATCGCCAAGGGCGACCCGAAGAATCGTTGCGTCCCCGCGGCGGCCGAGGCAATCGCCCGGCTCACCAAGTAAGACGCTGGCGAGAAGTCCGGCGGGCGGGCGCGGCGGTTGCCGGCGGCATTCAGGAAGTCTCGTCAAGAAGGGGTCGCGGACGCCAACCGTCCGGCAATCGATTTATGAGGTGGCAATCGATGTGCGGAAGCGATAACCCCGCACCGGCCGCGGCGGGGCCGAAGCCTGGGTAACGTGCCGCCTCCGCAGGAGCCGAGGACGATGAGTAGCCTGATCGACGAGTTCCGGACCCCCGACCCCGCCAGGCCGCTCCGCGGCAAAGTGCCGCCGTGGGGGCCGTGGTGCGAGTTGATCGACTTCAAGCCGCCGGCCCTCACGGCCGAGAGGGTTGTCGGCCGCGTGGTGGACGGGATTCACTTGAACGTCGGGACTTACGGCATGGGCGGACCCGGCTTCTTCGGCCTCCGGCTCGGCGACGAGTGGCTGGTGGTCGCCATCTGGGGGGCGTCGTCGTGGGTCGCAGTCGAGGGACGCATCGTCGAGGACATTTTCTGGGACACGAACGGCACGCCGCGGCCGTGGGTCACCGGCGGGGGCGACGAACTCTCGGCGGTCCTCGTCGGGCAACCCGTCACCTCGTTTGAACTCGGCCGGTGCTCCCTCACGGTGGGCATCGGGAGTGTCACGCTGTCGATTGCGGAGTCGCCCGACGGCCGCCCAATCCTCGAAGGGAATCGGCAGCCCCGCGCGTTCGAGGCCGACGACGACTTGCGGCGGTCCGTCTTCCTGTCGCCCACGACCGAAATTTGGGTTTGACGCCGAGGGCGGTAGCCAACGGCGGGCGCGGCGGCGGCATTTAGGAATCGCACTGGAATCTTCCGGGCGGTGCGCTATAATCCCGGTGACGTGCTTGGAACGTCTCCCTTTTCGACGACGGTGCCTTCGCCCCCCTCGAACTGCTGCCGCAACCACCAGTGCGAATTTTCGGTGTCGTCAACACCGAACGCCACGGGTGGGGTTGAGCTTGACAGTGGCGTCGGGATCGAGGACGCTGACTTCGCCGAGACCTACCCGCGAATTTCCGGCGGGTCGTTGTCGGAGTCGAACCCCATACGGGGTCGGCCAGGATTGGGATTGGCCCGAAGATTGCCCCCGCGAGTTCGGGCGGGATTCGAGTTTCCGCCGCCCACCCCGTGGGGTGGGACGCACCGCTTCCAGCCGCACAACCCTTCGCCACCTGCGGCATGACCGAGTCATGACCCCGGTCTTTCGGCAACGGGTCGCGGCCTAAAAGGTTTTTCGTGAGCTTACCAATTCCTGAGGGTTCAGTTATGCCCGACGCCAAAAGCGTCGAGGGGGCACCGCGCCCCGTCATTCGCAAGCGCATCACCCGCAAAGTCGTGGAGGCCGGCACTCCGGCCGCCGACTCGCCCGTGACCGCTCCCGTCCCCGCCGCGCCCGAGTCCCCGCCGACGCCGACCGCCCCGCCGCCGACGCCGTCGGTCCCCGGTGCCCCGTCGGAGTCGCCCGCGCCGCACATCGCCGTGCCCACCCCGGCCGCCCCCCGCCCGGCCGCGCCCGCCCCGGCCCCCGAACCCGGCCCGCCGCCGATGGTGTCCCGCGCCCCCGAGCGTGCGCCGGAGCGTCTCCCGGATCGGCCGGAACGCCAGGCCCCGCCGCCGCACCGGCCCCAACACTCGCAGCCGCAACACGCGCCGCAACAGCAGCGGCCGATGGACCGCCGGCCGCCGCGAGGCCCGATGGACCGCCGCCCCCCGCAAGACCAGCAGCGGTCGGACAACCGCAGCCCCAACCGGCCGATGCCGCAGTCGAACGACCGCTACGACCGGCCCGAGCGCCAGGAGCGGCTCGACCGCGAGGCTGGCCCCGCCACCGCCCCGCGCGTCCCGCCGATCCCCGCCACGAGCCGGCTCGACGACCTGTACCGCATGCCGATGGCCGACCTGTTCAAGCTCGCCGAGAGTGAGAACATGCACGAGTGTACCGGCCTGAGCCGCGCGCACCTGATTGTGGGCGTGGTCCGCCGGCAGATCGAGCGCGGTGTCGTGGTCAAAGGCTCCGGCACCCTCGAAGTCCTGCCCGACGGCTACGGCTTCCTGCGCAGTGCCGCGCACAACTACCTCGCCAGCCCCGAAGACATTTACGTCTCGCCGAGCCAGATCCGCCGCATGAGCTTGCGCACCGGTCTGATCGTCGAGGGGCCGATCCGCCTGCCGATCGAGAACCAGGACAACTTCGCCCTGATGCAGATCGAGATCGTCA
>JANXTD010000635.1 GCA_025352585.1 Fimbriiglobus sp. | reverse complement strand
GTCGAGTTCATGCACCCCAGCGCCCCCGGCGTCGCCCCGTGGAGCGTCAAGCACCTGCACCGCCTGATCGCGTCGAGCGAGACGTACCGGCAGTCGTCGAAAGTCACGGCGGAACTCGCGGCTAAAGACCCGACGAACCGCCTGCTGGCCCGCGGCCCCCGCTTCCGCGTCGAGGGCGAGTTGGTGCGGGACATCGCTCTGGCCGCGTCGGGGCTGCTCAACCGCACCGTCGGCGGCCCCCCGGTCTACCCGCCGATCCCGATGTTCCTGATGGCCCCGCCGGCGAGCTACGGCCCCAAGACCTGGCCCGAGTCAACGGGGCCGGAGCGTTACCGCCGGTCGGTGTACGTGTTCCGCTTCCGCAGCGTGCCGTACCCTGCGCTGCAAGCCTTCGACACGCCCAACGGCGACGTGGCGTGCGTCAAGCGGTCGCGCTCGAACACGCCGCTGCAAGCCCTCGTGGGGCTGAACGAGCCGACCTTCCTCGACGCCGCCCGCGGCCTGGCCGCCCGCGCCCTGAACGACGGCGGCGCGGACGACGACCCCGGCCGCCTGACGCACGCCTTCCGTCTGTGCGTGAGCCGCCCCCCGAGCGACGCCGAGTTGGCCGTGCTGACGGCGACGTTGACGAAGCAGCGCGAGCGCTTCGCGGTCGAGTCGTCGAAGCCGGTGCTGCTCGCCGGGCCGCTGAAGGGCTACCCTGACGGCACGACGGCCGCCGAAGCCGCGGCGTGGGTCAGCGTCGCCCGCGTGCTGCTGAACCTCGACGAGACGCTGACGAAAGACTAGTTCCGACCGACCCGCTCCCGGAGACCGCCCATGCGACTGTTCCTCACCGCCGCCCTGCTGACGATCCTCGCCGGCGCTGCCCGCGCCGACGACGTGGCCGTGCCGATGTTCAACGGCAAGGACTTGACCGGCTGGGTCAACGTCAACTGCGGGCCGAAAACGTTCACCGTCCAGGGCGACTGCGTCGTCACCGACGGCCGGCCGACCGGCTTCCTGCGCACCGCCAAGCAGTACGAGAACTTCGTGCTGGAGATGGACTGGATGCACACCAACACGAAGGAAGTCGGCAACTCCGGTCTGTTCGTCTGGGGCGACCCGCTGCCCGCGGTCGGCACCGGCTACACGCGCGGCATCGAGGTGCAGGTACTCGTCAACTTCGAGGTCGATTGGGCGACGAGCCACGGCGACCTGTTCAGCATCTGGGGGGCGAAGTGCAAGCCCGACCGGCCGCACCCCAAGGGCTACGAGCGCTGCCTGCCGAGCGAGCGCCGGTGCAAGGGCGGCGGCGAGTGGAACCACTACAAGGTCATCGCCCAGGACGGCAGCATCAAGTTACACGTCAACGGCAAGGAAGTGTCGGGCGTGTCCGAGTGCAACCCACGCAAGGGCTACCTCGCGCTCGAAAGTGAAGGGGCCGAGTGCCGCTTCAAGAACGTGACCATCGTCGAGAAGCCCAGCACGATGCCGACCGAGGCGCAGACGGCCGTCATCGCGGCGGGGCACATGTCGCTGTACACCGGCCTCGACTTCACCGGCTGGACGCCGGGGGACGCCAAGGACTGGAAGGCCGGCGAGGTGATCACCTGCACCGGCCCGTCGGCGCTGACCAGCACCGCGAGTTACGGCAAAGGCCAACTCGTCTTCGACTTCAAGACGCCGGGCACCGAAGTCGCCGTGACCCTCGGCGGCGCGAAGCTGGTGCTGCCGGCCAAGCCGAACGCCTGGACGCGGGCCACCCTGAACGTCGGCACGACGATCGCCGGCACCGTCGGCAGCGAAGCCTTCACGATGAAGCAGCGCCTGTTGCCGTCGCCCGGCCCGATCGCCTTCGACGGCAGCCCCAAGCTCGAACTGCGGAACCTGTACTTCCTGGAGGCGAAATGAACCCGCAAACATCGACGGACCATGTTGTCGAGGGGAGCCGCTTAACGCCCGAATTCGTCGATCGAGTCTTCAGACTCGCCCCCGCCGAGCGCGAGCAGCTCCGCGATATGCTCTCGGAGAAGCCGGACGAACCGGACGGGACGCCGGATGAGCTTCGCCTGGCTTGGCGTGAGGAGATTCAACGTCGCTTGGAGGCCATCGACCGCGGGGAGATGGAGATGTTCCCCCCCGAAGAAGTCATCGCCCGTGTGCAGGCCTGCCGCAAAGTCCGGGCCGAATCGTGAGGGTGACCGTTACCGCGTCCGCCGAAATGGACCTCCAGGCGGCCGTCGATTACCGAGACCGCCAAGCCCGCGGTCTCGGGGACGCGCTGCTCCGCGCGTTCGAGCGTGCCCTCACTGCCATCGGTTCCCGCCCTCGCCTGTACTCGTTGGTCGAGGACGAATACCCCGGACGCGAAGTCCGAGAGTACTACATCGAGCGATTCGGCCAGCGAGTTCTGTAATACCACGACGAATCGCTTGTGGTCGTGTTCGCTATGTTTCACACCTCGCGCCGCCCCGGCGCGTGGCACCGCCGGCTTGACGCGACTTGAACGCAGGCTGCATAACCTTTTCTCCCAGGAGGCGACATGAACCCGCAAACCACTACTGTGCCGGTGACGGACAGCCCTCGTGGGAATGCCGCCGCGCAAGTCGCCCCAGAGGGCGACCTGACGCCGGAGCTGATCGAGCGCGTTAGCAAGTTGTCGCGTGACGGACTGATCGAGCTGTCGGAGTTGATCGACGACAACTTGGACGACGGCGAGTCCCTGGACATGAGCGCGATCCCCCAGCCGTCGCGGGAGGAGATTCAACGGCGAATCGACGCCATCCGACGCGGGGAGACTAAAACATACACGGTTGAGGAAACGCTGGCGTACCTGCGCAGCCGCGCGTGGCGGGACGGCCAATCGTGAGGGTGACCGTGACGCCGGAGGCGCGAGCGGACATGGTCACGCTCGTGGACTTCTACGACGCGAGACCTGAACGTCGCGGCGACGAGATGCTTGATGAGTTCGACCGGGCGGTTGTGGCGATCGGGGACCGCCCGCGGCTCCACCCCCCGGTGGACGACGACTACCCTGGGTTAGAGGCCCGCGAGTTTTACGAGTCCAGATTTCACCAACGAATCATTTTCGTCATCCACAACGACGAGGCGTTTATCGTTGCCGTCGTCCACACCTCGCGTCGCCCCGGCGCGTGGCACCGGCGGCTTGATACCTTCCAGTAGACCCCAGGACTCTCCCATGCAAGGCACGGCCCTCGCCCGGCGTTGGTTCCTCAAGGAGTGCGGCGTCGGCCTCGGGGCGGCGGCACTGACCGCCCTCGCCGCTGACGACGCGAAGGCGTCGAGTGACCCGCTCGCCGTCAAGGCTCCGCACTTCGCGGCCAAGGCCAAGCGCGTCGTCTACCTTTTCATGGCCGGGGCACCGTCGCACCTCGACCTGTTCGACTACAAGCCCGAACTCGTCAAGCAGAACGGCAAGTTGCCGCCGGCGAAGTTGCTCGAAGGCTACCGCGCGGCGTTCATCAACCCCAACTCGAAGTGCCTCGGGCCGATCTTCAAGTTCGCCAAACATGGTCAATGCGGAGCGGAACTCTCGGAGCTGTTGCCGTTCACCGCGAAAATGGCTGACGAGCTTTGCATTGTCAAGTCGATGGCGACGGACGCCTTCAACCACGCGCCGGCCCAGGTGTTGATGAACACCGGCAACATGCAGTTCGGCCGGCCGAGCTTCGGGTCGTGGGCGCTTTACGGCCTCGGCAGTGAGTCGAAGAACCTGCCGGGGTTCGTCGTCTTCTCGACCGGCAGCAAGGGGTCGTCGGGCGGTAACTCATGTTGGGGCAGCGGTTTCTTGCCGACGGTCTACAGCGGCGTGCAGTTCCGCAACGGGGCGGAGCCGGTGCTGTACCTCGCCAACCCCGAGGGCGTGTCGCCGGGCCTCCAGGGCGACACCCTCGACTCGGTCAACGCGCTCAACAAGTTGCGTCTCAATGAAGTCGGCGACCCGGAGATTGCGACGCGGATTAGCGCCTACGAGATGGCCTACCGGATGCAGACCGCCG
The DNA here is from genome assembly GCA_025352585.1 of Fimbriiglobus sp. Lineage (GTDB taxonomy): Bacteria > Planctomycetota > Planctomycetia > Gemmatales > Gemmataceae > Fimbriiglobus. The sequence goes on along the minus strand of JANXTD010000635.1, from coordinate 1,573 downwards.
CGCCCGAGGTCATGGACATTGCGAAGGAGTCGAAGGAAACGTTGGAGATGTACGGCGCCGAGCCGGGCAAGGCGTCGTTCGCCAACTCGTGTTTGTTGGCCCGGCGGATGCTCGAAAAGGGCGTGCGGTTCGTACAGATCTATCACGAGGCGTGGGACCAGCACGGCGACCTCAAGAACGGCCTCACCAAGAACTGCAAGAACACCGACCAGGCGAGTTGGGCGCTGGTGACCGACCTGAAGCGGCGCGGTTTATTAGACGACACGCTGGTGATTTGGGGCGGCGAGTTCGGCCGCACGCCGATGATGCAGGGCGGCACCGACGGCCGCGACCACCACCCGAACGCGTTCACGATGTGGATGGCCGGCGGCGGCGTGAAGAAGGGTTTCACGCTGGGTGCGACCGACGACCTGGGCTTCAACGCCGTCGAGGACCGCGTCCACGTCCACGACTTACATGCGACGCTGTTGCACCTGATGGGCTTCGACCACGAGAAGCTGACGGTCAAGTCGCAGGGCCTCGACATGCGGCTGACCGGCGTCCACGGCAAGCTCGTCAAGAAGGTGCTGGCGTGAGGCCCGCCGGTTCAGTTCAAGTCCGTGTTGTTGCCTGCCAGGTCGCCGATGATTTGGGTGACGCCTTGGTAGTCGAAAATATGGGGCGTGCCACTGGGGCCGGCGAACAGCGCCGTGCCGTTGCGGAAGGCGATCGCGTCCGGGTGGTCGATTTCCAACCGGTCGCCGTTGGCGAGTGCCACTGTAAAGGGGTGGAACGGCCTGAAGCTCACGTACTGGCTCATCGCGTCGTTGAACGTCTTGCGGTCCATGCCGAAGTCCTCGCGGGGTGCGATCGATTTCGCCGCATCATACCCTCAAGTTCTTGCACCAGCAACGATGAAAATGTGCCGGGGGCCTCGGAGGTCTATCGCCCCCCGTTCGCCGGCAGTGCCGTGCCCTCGGCTTGCGCCATGCCCTGTGCCCACGCCTCCAGCGCCGCCGCGGCCGGGTGCGCCGGGCTGCGGCAGGCCGCGAACTTCTGGCCGCCGTGGGCGGTCACGCACTTCGCCAGCAGCTCGCTCGCCGAGGGCTTGGCGCGGTCGAGGTGGGCGAAGGCGACGAGCAGGTTCGCCCGCGCCGCGTCGGCGTCGGCGAAGCCGGTCGGGATCGCCTTGAGCTTGAACGTCCCGGCGTAGTCGGGCTTGGCGTGGCAGGTCGCGCACAGGTTCGTCAGGATCGGCTGCACCTTCGTCGGGAAGGCCTTCGCGGCGACGGTGTTGAAGTCGCCGGGGGCGAACTTCGCGGCCGGCGTCGGCCCGGCGGCGCGGCCGGCGAGGTACTTCGCCACGTCGTCGCGGCCGGTGCCGGCGAAGAGCACCGTCGTCGCGGGGATCACCTGCGTGGCGTCGCCGCTGCCGCGGACGTAGTTGCCGCGCGGGTCCACCGTGAAGGTGCCCTCGACGACCTGGAAGGTGTCGAGCAGCAGCGCGACCGCCTGCGGCCCGTCGGGCTTGTCCGGCTTCTGGGCCAGGGCGGCACCGGCGAGGATTTGCAGGCCCGCGGCGGCGGCGAGGAAG
>JANXTD010000625.1 GCA_025352585.1 Fimbriiglobus sp. | reverse complement strand
GCTGATCCTTACGACCGTGGCGGTGATGGCGTTCGGGGCGTCGCTGCCGTTCTCGCCGCTCGGCCCGGTGCTGGGCTTCGTGCCGCTGCCGCCGCTGTACTGGCCGCTGCTCGCCGCGATCCTGTTGGGCTACGTCGTGCTCACGCAGGCGGTCAAGTCGTGGCTGCTGGCCAGGGGCTGGGTGACCGGGTGAGCGTCACTCGGCGACGTTCACGTACACCTTCAGCGCCTCCTTCTCCTCCAGCAGCCCCATCATCTTCGCGAAGTTGTCGAGTCCTTCGACCGGGTGCGTCAGGATGCGCTGGGTGACGCCGGGGTAGGTCAACTCGCCGTGCGACAGGGCCTGGATGCCCAACTCGAAGTGCCGGCGGTTGCCGTTGACGCTGCCCACCAGCAGCTTGTTGCCCAGCACCCACTCGAGGTTGATCTTGGCCCCGTCCACGCTGACGCTGTGCGAGCCGCCGGTGATGCTCGTCCAGACGAGCGCCCCGTTGATCGCCAGCACCTCCATCGAGCGGAAGCAGGCCTCGGCGTTGCCGGTCGCCTCGAAGATCAGGTCGGGCTTGCCGACCGCCTTCGCCAACTCGGCCATCGAGGTCTGCCGGGTGCTGACGTAGGTGGCCCCGTACGCGCCGACGATGTCGGCCTTGAGGTGCGGGGCCGGCTTGGTGGCCAGCGTATAGACCTCCAGCCCGCGCAGCCGCAGCATCATCGTCGCGAGCAGGCCGATCTGGCCGGCCCCTAGCACGAACGCCACCTTCGGGTGCCAGACCTGGAGCCGCGTCTGTGCGAGGTACGCCTGCTCGATCGCCTTGGCGCAGACGCTCGCCGGCTCGGCCAGCACGCCGACGTGCCGTAAGCCCTGCGGCACTTTGACGACGTAATCGGCGTCATCGACGAACTGCTCGGTCATGTATCCGTGGCACAGGTTGATGCCGCGCTCGTAGTACGTCTCCTCGCCGGTCACGTCGTTGCGGCCGATGAGGTCCTGGATCGACTTGCCCGGCCGGCGGACGGTGCAACTCACGGTGTCGCCCGGCTTGACCTCGGTGACCTTGGCCCCGACGGCGAGGACGCGGCCGAAGCACTCGTGGCCGATGACGAGGTAGTCGCCGCCGGGCGGGGCGTTGCCGTAGAGGGCCTCGTTGATCTCGCGGTCGGTGGCGTCCACGCCGACTTGCAAACTCTGCACCAGCACGCCCCGGCCCTCGGGCACGCGGCAGACGTGCGGGTGCGGCTGGCTGTCGAGGGCCGGGGCCGGCACGTCCCGCAGGTGGACGCTGTTCGGCTTTCCGGGCAGGACGGCGACGGCTTTCATGGCGGGCTCTCCGGTCGGGGGGCGTGCGGCGGCTCGCCACCGTTGTACGGCTGGCCCGCGGGGGCGTCTCGCGCCCCCGCGGGCCGGCACCCGCTACGGCTTCGGCAGCCTCCCCGCGAGTTCGCGGACCTTGGCCGGGGTGTCGCCGGCGTGCGGCGGCCACTCCTTGGCGCGGAGCTTCTGCAGCGTCGCCCGCACCGCGTCGAACTGCTTCAGGTGCAGCTGCGCCTCCGCGAGGCCGATCAGCCCCTCGGGTTCGAGCGACCGCACGGCGTCGACCTGCCGCCAGTGCGGCAGCGCGTCGGCCCAGCGGTCTTGCGTCTGGCGCAGCCGGGCGAGCCGGACCTGCCCCTCGGTCTCGCCACGGGTCATCTCGACCAGGCTCGTGTACGCCCGCTCGGCGTTGGCGGCGTCCCCCGCGGCGGCGTAGCGCTTGCCGAGTTCCTCGTAGCGGGTCAGGTCGCGGCGGGTCAGGTCGAGCAGCGTGAGGATGCGGCCGATCGCCTCGGGCTTGCGGTTCAGCTTGTCGTAGGTGTCGATGAGCATCGTGAACGTCTCGGCGTCGTTCGGCTGGGCCTCGATCGCCAGCTCGAGTTGCGGCACCGCCGGGCCGTAGTTGCCCTGGGCGCGGTAGGCCGCCCCGAGCGCCTTGCGCAGGGTCGGGTTGACCAGCCCCGTCTCGGCCGTCTGCTTGTCGAAGTGGGCGACGAGGGCGTCGAGGTCGG
>JANXTD010000621.1 GCA_025352585.1 Fimbriiglobus sp. | reverse complement strand
GCACATCGCGTAGAGTCGCCGGTAGTCCGCTAGGAACTGCCCGGCGTCCGCCACGTGCGACACCGACAGCCAGACCAATTGCGGGGCGAAGCGCACGACCGCCGACTCGAACGCCTCCGGCGGCGTGTGCGGGCCGAGGTTGATCGCGTCCCAGCCGCAGTCGAGCAGCGTCAGCTTGGCGCAGAGCGTCGGCAAGATGTAGTGGTCGTGCTCGGGGGCACCGCCGACGGCCACCGGGCTTTCGACGCCGGGGCGGACTCTCAAGACCGACCGCAACTCGTAGAAGGCCGAGATGCACGCCTGGGTGACCCGGTGCTCCGCCATCACGTCGGTGCGGCCGGTCGCCCAGTCGTGCCCGAGTTCGGTGAGCGCGGGGCTGAGGACGAGGTCGGCGAGCGTCTCGACGGTCAGGCCGGCGCGGTAGCCGGCGTGGACGACGTTGCGCAAGGCGTCCGCGTCTCCGGCCTTGACCGCCGCGCGCATCTGCGTGGCCAGCGCCGCGGCGTCGCAGCGGCCGGCCGGCGGGCCGGGCAGCAACTGCGTCAGGTCAGCCTGCGGCAGGTTGCCCTCCCGGACGAGTCGGATCACGTCCTCCATGACGAGCTTGCGGTGACCACCGGCCGTGCGGTGGGCCGGCAGCACGCCGCTGTCCACCCAACGCTTCACCGTCGTGACGCTGACCCCCAGGGCCTGCGAGACCTGGGCGGTACTCACGTAGCGCAGTTCGGCGGGCGGCATGAACTCGACTCTGAGGCACGGGGAGAGCGCTCTGGTAGTTCATGATAGTGCGTTAGCGTACATAAAACCAAATCGTTCAGTTTATTTCTGAGCGAGTCCCGAGTTATCGCCTGTTTTCGAGACGGATAGTCTCATTTCTGAATAAAGTTTATCCGATTTTTGCTTCTTCCGCCGGGCTGTGACTAGGATATTAAAGACGTTATGGACGATTTCCCGGCACTCGGAGCCAGGTGTCGTCATCGCGAACGTCTCGTCGATTCGAGGTCGGAAAAGCGCCGAATCGGCGTGAATTTTGCCTGAGGCCGGCGGTCTCGTGGTTAGAAATCTCTCTGAGGGTAATGCGATGAGCGCGACCGAAACACCGGAACTGCTCGACCGATCGGCGACGCGGCGTGCCCCGCGGGCGGCGGGCCTGCCGAGCTACATCGTCCACGACTCGTTCGCCGAACGCGACGCCCTCCGCAGCTACGACCCGGCGGACCTCCTGGAGAATCCGAACGATTTCGGCGATAAGTACATGCCGGACGAGGTCACCCGGCAGCACGCCCGCTACATGCACTACGCCGCCCACCGCATGCACACGGCCCGCACGCCGGTCGAGTTGGCCCGCTGGCACCGCCACTACCTGGGCCTGCGCGACCTCATTGTCTTGGGCAACCGCAAGCTCATATACCGCGCCGTCCGCCGCCGCCTAGCGTCGCCCAGCCGCATCGACGACATGATCGGCGACTGCCACATCGTGCTGATCCAGGCCGTCGCCGCGTACAACCCGTGGATGGGCATCCGCTTCAGCACCTACGCTTACACCTGCCTGGTGCGGGCGCTGTCTCGGATGGCCCAGCGGCTCTCGACCGACTGGCTGTCGCGGTCGATGTCGCTGGAGGCCTTCCCGGACGGCGAGCCGCGAGGCCGGACGCAACCCGAGTCGAGCGCGGCCGGCCAGTTCCGCATCGACGAGTTCCTGCGCGACGACCACCCGCTGCTCACGCCGCGCGAGAAGTCGATCCTCGCCAAGCGCTTCTCGATGGGCGACGACCCGGCCAACCAGACGCTCGAGCGCGTCGGCAAGGCGCTCGGACTCTCGAAGGAGCGGGTGCGCCAGGTCCAGGCGTCGGCGCTCGACAAGCTGCGTAAGGTCTTCGCCGCCCCGCAACCCGAAGCGGCGTAGTCCGCGAGGTCGGCCAACCGCGGGAGTGTCGCCAGGCTCTTGCGTTTCGCAGGGCGGCGGTTAAGATCACGCCCTGAGACGCGGCGACTGCCCCCGCCGAGCCCTCACGGGGCTGGCTCCGTGGGCCCGGTTGCTGTTATGCCGTCTCGCGCCGTGCGACCTCCCGAGACTCACCATGGCACGCAAGCAGGACGCGGTTTCGACCGTGAGTGGCCCGCGCGTCGCGCGGCTCTACAAGCTGCTCAACTTGCTGACGGCCGCCCCCCGGACCCGCGCCTTTTTGCTGAAGCGGCTCAAAATCACCTTGCGGGCCTTCTACCGCGACTTACACACCTTGCGCGACCTCGAGATCGTCATCGCCTCGACCGACGACAGCTACACGCTCAAGACGCCGCTCGCCGACGCCTTGCGGTGCCTGCCGTTCCCCGACCCGCTGCTCAACTTCGAGGAGATGCTGACCCTTGCCGAGGGCCGCGGCGAAGTGCCGCGCAAGCTCCGCGCCCGCATCAGCAGCGTCACCGGCACCGAGTGGGCCAGCCGCAACGCCCCCCAGCGTTAGTCCCGTCTCGCGGAGGCGACCTGACGAAACCCGGCGTCCGCCCCGACTCCGGGGGCGATCAGGTCGGTGAGCTTCCGCCGGGTCCGCCAGTAGACATCTTCCATCAAAATATGCGCGAACTCGCCGTTCCGGCCGACACTCAAGAGGCCTTCGACGCCGGTGCCCAGCGAGAATTGCCGGCGTTCGGCCTCGTACTCCGTGAGGAACACCGGGTACGCCAGCGGGGTCTTGACGACGCGGCAGCCGAGGTAGCGCTTCGCCAGGCCGGGGGAGATGCGCTCGAGCGCCGCGACGCACTTCGCCCCGAGGTCGGCGTCGGTCGCCGTCCACGTCTCGTCGCCGACGCGGCAGCCGATGTCGCAGGTGACTTGCGTCTTGCCGGCCGGCACGAGCCACGGCAGCCCGAGGCCGATGTCGCTGAGCCGGAAGAACGGGAACTCACCGCCGGGGGTCCAGGTCACCACGTCGGGCAGGCCGCTCGGGCCGTCGAACTTGATGTTCACGAAGGCCATCGCCCGGTAGCGGAAGCGGGCCAGGTGGGCGAGCTTGTCGGTGCCGCGCACCAGCTTGGCCAGCGCGTGCACGGGGGCGGTGCTGACGACGGCGCGGGCCGGCACGTCCTGGCCGTTGACGCGCACTCCGACGGCCCGGCCGTTCTCGACGAGGATCGCCTCGACCGGCGACTCGGTGCGGATGTCGTCGCGCACCTCGTCGGCGAGTTTCTCGCAGACCGCGCCGATGCCGCCGTCGGGGTAGACGTGCCAGACGTGCGGCGACTCGGGCACGGCCCCGCTGTAGCCGACCGCGACCGTCCGCCCGGTGGCGCGGGCCGCCGCCTTGAGCAACAGCGTGCGCGGCAGGCTCGTGGCGAACTTCTCGCCGACCGACGCCGACAACTCCGACCCCGACGCCCCGGACCACGCCTCGGTGAGCGGCAGCGCGATCTCGTCGGCGAGCCGGCGGCCGTACTGCGCGCGATAATGGTCGGCGGCCGTGACCGCCGGCCCGCTGAACGGCCCGCGCGCCTTGGCCGTGAGGGCACTCGCCACGTAGCGCGGCGACTTCATTAGCCCCAGCGGGTACGAGTAACTGCGGTCGCGGTGCCAGACCGTCTCGCCGTAGCGCGGCATCGGCCGGCAGGCGGCCGACACGCCAACGGCCGCGGCCAGTCGGTTGGTGATGAAGTGCGCCCCGAAGTCGTAGGTGAAGCCGTCCGGGTCACGCTCGCTGCGGGCCAGCCCGGCAACATGCTTGCCGGCCTCGTAGACGCGTACCGGGACGCCGTGCCGCCGCAGGTAAGTCGCGGCCGTCAGCCCGGCGAGGCCCGCCCCCAGGATCGCCACCGGGTGTCCCTTGTCGCTCACGACTCGCCCCCTTTCGCGGCCGCCGGCTTGCGGAACAGCCCTTGCAGAATCGCCCCCCGGCCGAGCGCGGCGAGGGCCATGTCTAAGATTGTGAAGCAGCCCAACGCCGGCACCGAGTGGAGTGACAGGCGGTTGACGAGCCAGCGCGGCCCGCCCCAGTCGTCGAGCCAGTTGCGCAGCGAGTAGACCCAGTTGACCGGACTCGCGGCCGTGCCGACCCGCTCGACTTCCAGGCCGGCCGCGGTGCCGAGCTTCGCCAGCGTCGGCTTGTCGAAGAGGTACGTGTGGCGGGGGAAGTGGTAGCCGCCCCAGTGCCGACCGCCGAAGAGCGCGAAGTCCGGCGACCCGGTGTTGTCCGTGACGACCACCAGCCGGCCGCCGGGCGCGAGCAGCCGGGCGACGTGCCGCACCGTCGCCGACGGGTCGGGCAGGTGCTCGACGGTCATCACCATCAAAATCAGGTGGTACGCCGACTCCGGCAGCGTGACCTCCTCGACGTTGCCGAGGTGGACCGTCAGCCCGGCCGCTTGGGCCGGCGCGACCGCCCGCGCGTCGGCATCGACGCCCTCGAGCCGCCAGCCGGGCCTGCCGTAGTCGCGGAGAATGCCGAGGTGGAAGCCGTCGCCGCACCCGACATCGAGCACCCGGGCGTCGGCCGGCAGCCCGCGGCACCAGCGCAGCAGTCGCCGGGCTTCGAGCCGCCGGCGGACGCGGTAGACCAGCCCGAACTCGGCCGGGCGGAACTGGAAGGCGTGGTAGTCGTCCGGGTAGATTTGCACCGCCTCGCCCGCGGCCGGCCGGGGGTTGAGGAAGACCAGCCGGCAGCGTCGGCAGCGCACGGCCAGGAACTCGTCGGGGCTGGTGCGGTACTCGAAGTCGGCCCCGACGGCGGCCGGCGCGGCGTCCTCGACGCCGCAGAGGCAGCAGACGGCCGGCACGAGAGCGAGCGGCGAAGTCCTGTCGGCGGGGGCGCGGTCCGGCGGCGGTGACATGGGGTCCGATCGTCGTCAGTGGGGCGGGGCGCGGCCTCGCGGCCGTGAGGGTCGAAGGAGTATAGAGCGTGTTGTCGGAGGAAGATCGGGGTTCGCGGGGGAATCGCCGCGCGGTCCTGCGTCGGCTCACTGCCAACCCACCGGACACCGAGTTGCAGTTTTCGGTTACAATGGTGTCGCACTCTGACACCAGCAGGTTGCCATTGCGCACGCCACGCGCCGAGCAGTTTTGGCGACGTGAGGCGAAACGGAATCGTCAGGGGCGAAGCCATGAATTCCCTCTTGAAGGGCGTCATCCGCAACGGCAGGGTCGAGGTCGCCGAGCCGATCGATTTGCCGGAGGGGACTGAAGTCGTGGTCGCCTTGGGCGGCGCAGGACTGGACGACGGCCCGGTGTCGCCCGACGAAATCGCCCGCGTCTTGGCGGCGATGCAGCGATTACGGCCACTCGAAATCCCTGACGCCGTCGAGGCCGACCTGAAAGCCTGGGAGCTTCAACTGACCCGACACGGCCTCGAATACTCGGACGCGAGCAGCGAGGACGTGTTCCGGTGAGGCGCTTCGTCCTCGACACGGGAATCGCCGGGCTGTACCTCGACCGCAAGCGGGGCGTGTACGAGCGGGCCGCTGCCGAAGTCCTCAAGGGGAACCGCGTCGGCGTCGCCGCGCCGATCCTCGGGGAGTTGGCGTACCGCGCCGAGGGCAGTCCACTCCGGGACCGGAACCTTCTCCGCCTCCGTCAAGCGTTGGATGTCTGGAAGTTATGGCTCGTCGATGCCGCGGCGGCGTTCGAGTACGGACGGATCGCGTTCGAGTTGAAGGCCATCGGGCGGCCGATGGGCCAGAACGACATCATGATCGCCGCCGTAGCGATGTCCCTGGGCAACACGACCATTGTGACGATGGACGGCGACTTCTCGGCCGTCCCAGGCCTGGCCGTCGAAAACTGGGCTGAGTAGTTCAACCCCAAAAGCGAACCAGGAGCACAAGCCGCGTGCCAGCCTACATCGACCCGCACATCCACATGGTCTCGCGGACCACGGACGACTACCAGCGGATGGCGCTCGCCGGCTGCGTCGCCGTGTCGGAGCCGGCGTTCTGGGCCGGGTTCGACCGAGGCTCCGCCCGCGCCTTCCACGACTACTTCCGCCAACTCACCGAGTACGAGCCGAGGCGGGCCGCCCTCTTCGGCATCCGCCACTACTCGTGGCTCTGCATCAACGCCAAGGAGGCCGACAACGTTAGCCTGTCGCGCGAAGTCATCGCGCTGATCCCCGAGTTCCTCAACGCGCCCAACGTGCTCGGCGTCGGCGAGATCGGGCTGAACAAGAACACCGCCAACGAGGCGACCATCTTCCAGGAACACCTCGACCTTGCGGCCAAGACCGACGAGCTTGTGCTGATCCACACGCCGCACCTCGACGACAAGCTCAAGGGCACGCGGATGATCCTCGACATGCTGCGAAACGACAAGCGGGTCAAGCCGCACCGCGTCTGCGTCGATCACGTCGAGGAGCACACGATTCGCCTGGCCCTCGACGGCGGCTTCTGGTGCGGCATGACGCTGTACCCGCTCACGAAATGCACGCCGCAGCGGGCCTGCGACATGCTCGAAATGCACGGCACCGAGCGCGTCCTGGTCAACTCGGCGGGCGACTGGGGCAAGTCGGACCCGATGGCGGTGCCGGAGTTGATCCAGGAGATGCGACGCCGCGGCCACCCCGAAGCGACGATCCGCAAGGTCGTCTACGACAACCCGCTGGCCTTCTGGCGGCAGTCGCGCAACTGGAAGGAACCGCCCGCAATCGCTACTCTGTCGTGACCAGGGGGGCGACCGATGTGCGCGAAGTTCACGTACCTGATCCTCGGCAGCCTCTTCGTCTTCGTCGTGACGACGGTCGCGGCGTTCGTCTACCTCGAATGGTGGCAAGCGATCCTCGCGTCGTTCGGCACGTTCCTGTTCCTGGTCTTCGTGGCCAAGCAGGTGGTCCGATCGACCTTCCGCAACTTTCGCAAAATGGCCGCGGGGATGTTCACCCAAAAGTCGGCGACCCTGCGCGGGGCGACCGTCGAGGTCCACGCCGTGCGGCCGGCGGCGATGCCCGAGGCGGTCCGCGACGAGTTGCGGCAGGTGATCGACGCCGACGACGCCGACGCGGAGCGTGAGCCGACGCCGGACTACGCCGGCTACCAGTGGTGCGAAGTCGAGGCGACGGTCTTCCCGCAGGCCGGCGACAACGCGACGTTCGCGGCCTGGGACGTCGAGAGCCTGGTGCTGGTGCCGATCGGTGCCCCCAAGCTCGAATTCCTCGGCAGCGACGACTCGGAGACGCCGCAGTTCGACCTACTGAACGTGCGGGTCGTCGCCGACGGGGTGGCCAAGGAGCCGCAGGCCGCGGGCTTCGCCGGGCCGCAACGGCTTCGCTTCACCGTCGGCGTGCCGCGCGGCACGCGGCTGCTCAAGTTTCAATACTTCTTCGAGCAGTTCGGCCGCGTCGAGTTGCCCTCGACGCTCGGCCTGCCGCCCGCGAAACCCCGGTGACCCGTGCTGTTCCTGGCCCTCGAAACCTCCTGCGACGAGACGGCCGCGGCCGTGTTCACGGGCGACCTCGCGATCCTGTCGAGCGTCGTCGCCTCGCAGACGGCGTTGCACGCGCCCTTCGGCGGCGTCGTCCCCGAGATCGCCAGCCGGGCGCACCTGCGGAACCTGCTGCCGGTGATCGACGAGGCGTTACGCCGGGCGAACGTCACACTCGCGGAGGTCGGCTGCGTGGCGGTCCACAACTCGCCGGGGCTAGTCGGGGCGCTGCTCGTGGGCGTGAGCGCGGCCAAGATGCTCGCGGTGGCGTTGGGTGTGCCGCTGATCGGTGTCAACCACGTCGCCGCGCACATTTATGCCTGCCGGCTGGCCGCGGGGCGGGACATCTTCCCGTGCGTCGGCCTGGTGGTCAGCGGCGGCAACACGGCGCTGTTCCGTTGCGACACCCCGCTGTCACTGGAGTTGCTGGGCAACACGCGCGACGACGCGGCGGGGGAGGCGTTCGACAAGGTCGCGGCGATTTTGGGCCTCGGCTTCCCCGGCGGCCCCAACGTCGAGCGCGAGGCGAAACTCGGCGACCCCAAGGCGTACGCCTTCCCCCGCGCCTTCTCAGACGACGCCCGGCTCGAATTCAGCTTCAGCGGGCTGAAAACGGCGGTGCTGTACGCCTGCCACGGCCAGAACGTGACGAAGGCGACGCCGCCGCCGGCCGGGCCGAAGCGGGCCGACTTGGCGGCGAGCTTCCAGGCGGCCGTGGTCGAGGCCCTGACGCTGAAGTGCAAGCAGGCGCTGCGGCAAACTAAGTTGACCCGGCTCGCCGTCGGCGGCGGCGTCTCGGCGAACCAGGCCTTGCGGTCGGCGCTCTCCGCCATGTGCGCTAAGGAGGGGGCGGAGTTGATCATCCCGCCGCTCGACCTATGCACGGACAACGCCGCGATGGCGGCACTCGCCGTCGAGAAGTACCGCCGCGGCGAGTTCGCCGACGCCGACCTCGACGCCCAGCCGAACTTCCTGTGACGCTCGGCGGTGGTCTCATTGGCGACGGACGCAGACCGGGGGTGACGGTGTCGCGACAGTCTCCGGCGGGGGTCCGCGTGCTGCTCGTCGAGGACGAGTCCGAGATCGCGGACTTCGTGCTGCTCGGCCTGCGCGAAGAGGGCTATGCCGCCGAGCACGCGGCCGACGGCGTCGCCGGCTGGGCCAGGCTCGCGGCGGAGCCGTGGGACGTCGTGCTGCTCGACTGGTGGCTGCCGGGACTCGACGGGCTGACGCTGTTGCGGCGCTTCCGGGCGGCCAACGCGACAACGCCGGTGATCTTCCTGACGGCCCGCGACGCCGTGTCGGACCGGGTCCGTGGGCTGGACGCCGGGGCGCAAGACTACCTCTGCAAGCCGTTCGCCTTCGAGGAGTTGATGGCCCGCGTGCGCTCGCTGACGCGGCGGCTCGACCGGCCGGTTGCCGCGCTGAGTTACGGCGACGTGACGCTCGACTACGAGTCGCAGCGGGCGACGCGGGCCGGCAAGCGGCTCGACCTGACGGCCAAGGAGTTCGCCCTACTCGCGCTGTTCCTGCGGCACCCGGATGCGGCGCTGAGCCGGGCGCGGATTTACGAGCAGGTTTGGGACGAGGAGTACGACGGCCTGTCGAACACGCTGGCGGTCCACGTCGGCGAGCTGCGCCGTAAGCTGGAGGCGCACGGGCCGCGGCTGCTGCACACCGTCCGCGGCGTCGGCTACGCCCTCCGCGACCGGGACGCCTGATGACCCTCACGAACCGCCTGCTCGCCTTCTTCCTGCTCACGCTCGCCGGGGTGCTGCTCGCCTTCGCCACGGCCGTCGATCTGCTGGCCCGCGCCCACCTGCGCCAGACCATCGACGCCGCGCTGACGGGGACGCTCAACGCGCTGGCCGGGGCGGTCGAGGTCGAGGAGCGGGGCGTCGAGTGGGAGTCGGACAAGCCCAAGTTCGCCGACGCGCGGCCGTACGGCGGCGTGACGCGCTGGGCGGTGCGGGCCGACCGCCCCATCGCCAACGCGCAGTCGATCGACCCGCCCGAGTGGCCGCCGCTGCCGGCGTTCGGCCGGGCCGACGCGGAGCCGTTCGACTACGCCGACACCGACGGGCAACCCTGGCGGGCGCTCGAGCGCGTCATTTCGCGCGACGACTTGGTCGCCCCGCCGCCGACCGACTCGAACTTCCACAGTGCGTTGAGGCTGACCGTCGCCGTGAGCTGCGGGCCGGCGCGGCGGACGCTGCGCGAACTCGAACTGGCCCTGGCGACAACTTCGCTCGCGATCCTGGCGTTCGCGGCGGCCGTCGGGCGTTGGGTCTGCCGGCGGGCGCTGTCGCCGGTGCGGCGCATGGCCGAGGCGGCGCAGGGCATCACGGCGGCCGACCTGCGCGCCCGCCTGGCGGTGCCGGCCCCGCCCGACGAATTGCGCGACCTCGCGCTGAAGTTCAACGGCCTGCTCTCGCGGCTGGAGGAGTCGTTCGAGCGGCAGCGGCACTTTACCGCCGAGGCGTCGCACCAACTGCGTACTCCGCTGACCGTGTTGCGGGGCAACCTCGAAGTGGCGTTGCGGCGGGAGCGCGACCCGGCCAAGTACCGCCGCACCTTAGCGTCGTCGGTCGCGCAGACCGACCGGCTGACGCAAATCGTCGAGTCGCTGCTGTTCCTGGCCCGCGCCGACGCCGAGGCCCGCCCGCCGGACCTCGAAGCGCTCGACCTGCGGGTTTGGCTCGCGCGGCACCTCGACGAAACGTGGGCCGACCACCCGCGTGCCGCCGACCTGCGGCGCGACTTCGCTTCGGGCGGGCCGCTGACCGTCTTGGCCCAGCCGACGCTGCTGGCCCAGGCGTTCGACAACGTGCTCGACAACGCCTTCAAGTACAGCGAGCCGGGCAGCCCCGTCGAAGTGAACGTGGCTGGCGACGGATCGGCGGTGTGCGTCGGCGTGCGGGACCGCGGCGTCGGCATCCCGGCCGACGCGCTGCCGCGCGTCTTCGAGCCGTTCTTCCGCGCCGACGCCGCCCGGCTCCGCGGGGTCAAGGGGCACGGGCTGGGCCTCGCCGTGACGGCCCGCGTCGTCGCCGCACTGGGCGGGACCGTGGCCGCGCGTGCGAACCCGCTGGGCGGCACGGTCGTCGAGTTGCGGTTGCCGCGGGTTGTCACGGGCGTCGGGGAAACTTGAGGGATTCCGCACGCGATTCCGAGTCTCGCGGGGTTTGGTTCAGGTCGTGACGGTCGCCGCGACGATAAGGGAAGGGCGGCTACTTGCGCGAGGGGTCGGACATGCGGTGGCTCTGCGGCATCTGTGGGCTTCTCCTGGCGGGCACGGCCGGTGCCCAAGAGCCGCTCACGCCCCTCGCCCCGACGCCGCGCGAATCCGGCGAACTGCCGCCGCGCGTCCCCCGGCTGCGCTGGCGCTCCGAAGTCCAGACGGCGTCGCACGAGACGCGCGTTGTCCAGCGGGAAACGGAACCGCCGTCGAAGGCGGCCCGCGTGGACGACCTGTTTGAGACGGCCCGCGGCCGCGCTTCGGAGGGGCTTCACGAGGCGGAACGCGACGCCGAAGACGCGATTTTGGCGGCCCGCGACAAGGGCCGCGCCGCCCGCCGCCGGCTGGGCGACGGCGACAGCGAGGCCTTCGGCCGCCGGCTCGGGCGGGTGTTCAACTTCGACCGCGACGGGCTGTTTTGCAGCGACGAAGACTTCGAGACCTTCGTCTCGCCGGTCACGAACCCGTTCCTGTTCGAGGACCCACGCTCCCAGAGCGAGCTGCGGCCGCTGGGGATTTACCAGCGCGTGCCGAGTTCGCAGCCGAACTTCCAGGGCGGCAGTTTGTGGTACGTCGGCGTCCGCGGCAGCCTAGCGATTACGAACCGCCTGTCGGTGACGATCAACAAGATCGGCCTCAGCGGCGTGTCGGCTTCGGGCGACTCGGACCTCGGCAGCCACGTCGGCCTGAGCGAACTCTGGCTCGGCCCGAAGGTGACGATCATCCGCGACGTGGACTTCGGCACGCTGCTCGCCGCCGGCTTGCAGTTCCAGGTGCCGATCGGGTCGAGCAGCGTCTACCAGAACACCGGCAAGCTGTCGCTGGTGCCTTACGTCAGCGCGGGCCAGACGTTCCTCAAGACGCGGCTCGGCGGCTTCAACGCCCTCGCCAACGCCGGCTACAGCTTCTCGACCAGCGGCGAGCGCAGCGACTACTTCTACGCCAGCGGCCACGTCTCGTTCGACCTGATGAACCGCCAGAAGTTCTTCCCGCTCGCCGAGGTGAACTGGTTCCACTACACGACCAACGGCACCGCGAACTTCCTGACCGGCGAGGGCCGCGACCTCGTGAACTTCGGGGCGCTGGCCAAGGGCAGTTCGCTGGTGACCGGGGCGGTCGGGGCACGCTACCGCCTCACGAAGCGGATCGAGTTCGGCGGCGCGGTCGAGGTGCCGATCGCCGGCAACCGCGACTTCTTCCGCTACCGACTGCTGTTCGACGTTATTTACCGATTCTAACCCCGCCGACGTACACGCCCGTCACCGTAAACTCGCCGTCCATCACGACGAGGTCGGCCCGCTTGCCGACGGTCACACTGCCGCACACGGCGTCCAGCCCCAGGATGCGCGCCGGGGTCAGCGACGCCATGCGGACGACGCCCGGCAGGTCGACCCACGGGTACGACGCCATCAACCGCACGGCGTGGTCGAGGCCTACCACGGCGGACGCCAACGACTTGCCGTCGAGGGTGACGCCGACGCCGCCGAGCTTGCGGACGCGCTCGCCCGTCCCGGCCGCGCCGAACCAGTACTCGCCGTCGGGGCAATCGACGGCCCGCATCGTGTCGGAGACCAGGGCGAGCCGGTCAGGGCCTTTGAGCTTGTAGGCGAAGTGCAG
>JANXTD010000521.1 GCA_025352585.1 Fimbriiglobus sp. | reverse complement strand
CCCGGCCGCCTCGCACCGCTCGAACCAGTCGGCGGGCAGTTCGTCGGCCAGTCGGTCGCCGTCGAACACCGGCTCCTCGGTTGCGGTGGAGGTGATGCCCCACGACCACGGGTCGGCCTCGAACTGGAGCGGCCGGCCCGGCTGCTCGGGGTGCGGCCGAGCCAACTCCGCTCGCAGCCCGTCGCACAGCCGCAGGGCATTCGCAGCTAGCACGGCGACCAACTCGCCTTGCAGCACGTCAGAGGCTTCCGCCATCGGTGCGCCTCCTGCCGCCGAACTCTTTATTAGCTCGCGCTGGCGCGAGCTATCCCGGTCGTTTGCAGGGGCGGGAGCATTCCGCCGAACTCGCTGCGACGAAACCGGTTCCGTCCACTCACCCACATCACCGTCGCGCTAACCATCCCGCTATCGTTCCTCGCGCCAACCTCAGCCGTCCAGCGGGCTGCGGACACCCTTGCCGCCGCGGTTCAACACGTGCGTGTAGATCATCGTCGTGCTCACGTCGTCGTGGCCGAGGAGTTCCTGCACGGTGCGGATGTCGTAGCTCGCCTCCAACAGGTGTGTCGCGAAACTGTGGCGGAAGCTGTGGCTCGTCGCCCGCTTGGCGATCCCCGACGCCCGCACGGCCACCGTCACCGCCCGGCTCACCGAACCCTCGTGGGCGTGGTGCCGACGCTCCTCCCCCGACCGCGGATCGACCGAACGACCCGACGACGGGAAGACGTACTGCCACTTCCACTCCGTCGCCGCACCCGGCATCTTTCGTCCAAGTGCATCCGGAAGATAAACGCTGCCGAACCCTAACGCAACATCCTTTTCGTGCAACCGTCGAACTTTCTCCAAATGGGCGGCCAGGGCCGGCTTCAGCGACTCGGGTAACATTGTCACGCGGTCTTTATTCCCCTTGCCCTGACGCACCAAAACCTCGTTGCGGGCGAAATCGACATCCTTCACCCGCAGCCGCAGGCTCTCCAAAAGTCGCAGGCCGGAGCCGTACAGCAGTTGGGCGACGAGCCGATGCGTCCCCTCCAACTGCTCGATCACCAGCCGCACCTCGGGCTTCGTGAGCACCACCGGCAACCGCTTGGGGCGTTGCGCGCGGACGACACCGGCGATGACGCCGGGATCGACGCCAAGGACGTGACGGTACAAAAATAGGATCGCGGAGAAGGCCTGATTTTGCGTGCTGGCCCCGACGTGGCGCTCGACGGCGAGGTGGGTCAGAAAGGCGTTGATCTCGGCCGACGCCATCCCGACCGGGTGGCGCTTATCGTGGAAGAGGATGAACCGCTTGCACCAACCGTAGTAAGCTTCCTCGGTCCGCACCGAGTAGTGCCGGACGCGGCAGGCGTCCCGCAATCGGTCCAGGAGTTTCCGCGGCGGCGAGGGCATGACGCGCATTAGACCGCACGGAAGACGGGCTGTCCATCCGAAAACGCCCGTTCCAGTTGCGAATGTTCGGATCGTGCCGCCTACCCCACGCTAATGCCACTGCCGTCGCCAAAGCCGTCGATGACGACCGCGGCACTCGGGCCGTTCGGCTTCGGCGTCACGTAATTCGCGCTAATGCCGGCACTCGTAAAGACATACGCCTTGCCGCCACTCGTCGCCACCAGGTCGGCCCGGCCGTCGTGATCGACGTCCTTGACCGTGATGTTGGTGCCCTGCCGGCCGGCGACGTTGCCGTCCACGAAGAAGTCGGCGATGCGGACCGAAGTCGCCCCGCGGCCCGCCAAAATGTCGCCGCCGCTGAAGACCGTCACCCGCGGGGCCCCGCCCGGCCCGGCCCCGGTCACGAGGTCGGCCTTGCCGTCGCCGTTCACGTCGCCCACACTCACCGTCGCCCCGTTGCGCAAACTCGCCTCGTAGGCGAAGAAGTCGGCGACGAGCTTCTTGGGCGCGTTGCCCGGCGTCAGCGAGCGGCCGTCGAAAATGGCCACGCGCGGCCCGCCGCCGGCCCCGGCCGACACCACGAGGTCCGGCCGGCCGTCGCCGTTCAAGTCCCCCGCCGCGACCCGCGCCCCGCCGCGGAACTTGGCGTCGTCGATGGCGAAGAAGTCGGCGAGCAACTTGCCCTGCGCCGGGTCGGCCCCCGCCTGGAACTGCGCGCTGTTGAAGACGCGCACCCGCGGCCCGCCGCCGGCGTCCGCCGCGGCGACGATGTCAACCTTGCCGTCGCCGTTGAAGTCGCCGGCCGCGAGG
Source organism: Fimbriiglobus sp. (assembly GCA_025352585.1). GTDB lineage: Bacteria > Planctomycetota > Planctomycetia > Gemmatales > Gemmataceae > Fimbriiglobus. The sequence continues at coordinate 3,474 of JANXTD010000521.1, read as the reverse complement.
TTGACGCCGCCCCGGAAGGTCGTGTCGAAGGCCAGGATGCCGTCGGGCACGAGTTCCGCGCCGGTCTTGCCGTCGTAGACGTAGATCATCGCCACCTCGCCGCCACTCGTGGCGACGATGGTGTCCTCGGTGCCGTCGCCGTTGAAGTCGGCCATGAGCACGCGGCTGCCCGACTTCGGGTTCGACGGCGGCGTGATGCTGCGACCGGGGGTCGCCGTGAGGGTGCCGTCCGGGTTGGTCGTGAAGCTGTACGATTGCGTCCCGGACGTGCCGCCGCCGCCCAGCGTCAGCGACGAGCCGACCCCGCCGCCGCGCACGCCGATCGGGGCGAGCGTGACCGTCGAGCCGTTCGCAATCGTCACCGGCACGCGGGTTTGCGCCGAGGTCGTCGTCCCGCCGCCCGGCCGGACCGTGAGGAAGTGGCTGCCGTCGGGCAGGCCGTCCACGCGGAAGGTGCCGTCGGGCAGCGCCGTGGTGGCGACCGTCACCAGTTTGCCGGTGCCGTACAGGTCGATTTGCACGGTGCCGGGGCTGACGGTGCGCTCGGTGAGGTCCTTGACGCCGTTGCCGTTGTCGTCGAGGAACAGCGAGCCAATCACGGTCCCGGAGTACGTGATCGCCACGTCGGCGGCGGTCGTCAACGCCGCGCCGCCGGGGGCCGCGTTGGCGACGACGACGGGCAACTTGCCGGTGCCGTCTGGCGTCGAGAAGCGCGTCCCGGCCGGGGCCTGGATCAGCACGTTCAAGGTGCCGACGGGGACGTTGCTGAAGACGTACTGGCCCTGGTCGTTGGTCGTCGCCGTCTGGTCGGCGTGGCCGTCGGCGTTGGTGTCGAGGCCGACGGCGATGTTCGCCAGGCCGGCCGTCGAGCCGGCGAGCGTCACGCGGCCGGTCACCGCCGAAGTCGGCTGGATGCCGATGAGCATCGGGTTGGCGGCGCTGCCGTTGACGATGCTAATCAGCGTGGTCGAGAGGGTCGTCACCTTGCTGTTCAAAGGCGTCGCCACACTCAACTTGTGGATGCCGTCGGGCAAGTTGTTGAAGGCGAACGCCCCGCTGCCGTCGGTCGAAGTCGTCGTGAACTCCGGGGTGCCGTCGACGTTCAGGTCGAGCGACACCGTCGCCCCGGCGTAGCCCGGCTCGTTGCTGTCTTGCGTGCCGTTGCCGTTGAGGTCGGTGAAGACGGTCCCCGACGCCTTGCCACTGGTCCGCAGTCCGAACGCCGGCCCGGCGACGGCGGTGTCCGTCGCGGCGACGGTCACGGTCGCTGTCGTGGCCCCCACGGCGGCGGTGCCCGTGGCCGGGATCACCGTCACGGCGGTCGCCCCCGCGGGGACGTTGGCGAAGCTGTAAGTGCCGTCGGCCGCAGTCTTCGTGGTCTGCGGCGCGGCCCCGTCCGCACTCGGGGCCGCGAGGACGGTGACGTCCGCCAAGCCCGGCTCGCCCACGTCGCGGGAGCCGCTGGCGTTGATGTCGGCGTAGACCGACCCGGTCAAGGAGGCCGGCACCGAGCGGTCTTCGAGCGGCAAGACTTGCGGCTTCGACTGAGGAGTTTTCCGGCTCATGGCGCTCATCCCTGGCGTGGGTACGGATTGGGGCGATTGCACAAGTCATCGGCAGGTTGGCCGCGCGGAATGAAGGAGATTTCCTCAAGTCGGGGCACACAAAGTCAAATCGGGAATGTTAGCCGCAGAGACGCAGTGGTCGCGGAGAAAGGCAAGACAGAGAGTCGCTTCGCCGGATGGAGTCGCTTGAGTGGGCACAGCGGCTTTTCATAAGGATGAATTTGGATTTCTCCGCGCCTCTGAGTCTCTGCGGCAGAAACTCTTTCGCCATCCGCCGTTGAACTGCACTTGACCGGTTGGGGGGTCGCTTTAGTGTGGTAGCTTGCGAAGTGACCCAGTTGGGGAGTTGCCGTGGCAGGTCAAGCGAACGAACGCATCCGCATCCGCATGGAAGGCTACGATCACGAGGTGCTCGACCGCACCGCGGCCGAGATCGTCGCGACCGCCCAGGGGACGCAAGCCGAAGTCCACGGGCCGATCCCGCTGCCGACCCGCATCGAGCGTTACACCGTGCTGCGGTCGCCGCACATCGACCGCAAGTCACGCGAGCAGTTCGAGATCCGCACCCACAAGCGGCTCATCGACATCCTCCAGCCGACGCAAAAGACGATCGAGGCCCTCAACAAAGGCCTGAGCCTGCCGCCGGGCGTCGATATCAAAATCCGCGTCATCGGCGCGAAGCAGTAAGTAACCTCGCTTGACAGCAAGTGAGCGACGACTATCAAGAGTGCTCGCGTTCACCTCCGTGGTGCCCGCGACAAGACTCGGACTTCCGGTCCGCCAGAGACGCAAGCTCCGCCTTCGGGTGGACTCGCAACAACAGTCTCCGGCAACACGACCGATTCGCCGCAAGGCGACAGGCCCGAGTCGGTGAACTTCCCCTAGCGAATTGCTCCGGCGTTGACTTTCGAGTCGATCTCGGGAGAGGGTGTGACGATGGCCCGCACAGGCGTACCGAATACGATCACGGAATTCACGTCCCCGATCAGCGTGGCGGTGGTCAACACCGCCGGCGCGACCGTCGGCACGGTGGAAGTGAACCCGGCGGTCTTCGGCGGCAAGATTAGCAAGGCGCTGTTGCACGAAGCCGTGCTGATGTACCTGGCGAACCAACGCGCCGGCACCGCCTCGACGCTCCGCCGCGGCGAAGTCGCCGGTAGCACGAAGAAGCTGTTCCGCCAGAAGGGCACGGGTAACGCCCGCGCCGGTACGAAGCGGACCAATAAGCGGCGCGGCGGCGGTACGGCCAAAGGCCCCAAGCCCCGCGACTACGAGTACCACCTGCCCAAGCAGGCCGTGAAGGCAGCGACCCGCCAGGCGATCCTCAGCAAGTTCGTCGACGGCAAGGTCATCATCGTCGATACGCTGACGATGGCGGCCCCCGCCACGAAGCAGATGGTCGTCATCTTGAAGGCGATCAAGGCCGGCAAGAAGATGGTCAAGGGCGTCGATGCCAACAACGTCGAGACGACGACGGAGAAAGAAGTCACGCTGTTCGACACGACGGCGCTGATTGCCACAGCCGGGCACGACATGAACGTGTACAAGTCGAGCCGCAACCTCGGGGGCGTCAAAGTCCTCCCGGCCGCGGAACTCAACGCCTACACGGTGCTGAAGCAAAAGACCCTCGTGCTGACGCGGGCCGCCTACGACAGTCTGACCGCGGCCGGCAAGTAAGGAACACGCTTCCGCATCTTGTGCGGCAGCTTTGAGGATATTGCGATGCGTAGTCGTCCGAGACCGAAGCGGTATGTCCGGAAACTCGAGAGCCGCAAGCCCTGCGTCCACGGCGACTCCGGCGTCGAGTTGCGTCCTTACCAGGTGATCATCCACCCGCTCATCACCGAGAAGGGCACCCACCTGACGACGCGCTCGAACGCCTACACCTTCATGGTGAACCCGCTGGCCA
>JANXTD010000493.1 GCA_025352585.1 Fimbriiglobus sp. | reverse complement strand
CTGTAGCGCTCCAGCGCGTCCTTTTCGAGACGTTCGATGGTGCGCTGCGGGAAGAGTTCGTGAACGTCGTTGATCCAGTCGGGCACGCTCAACACCGACTCTTCGCTGCTGCCGGGCGACCCCGGTACGCCCCGGCCGCGGACGTTGCGGCCCTGTCCGTACTCGCGGCCGTACAGGTACTCCAGCGCCGCGTCTTGCCGCGCGGCGTTGCCGTCCAGCCCCTGGCCAAGCCCCTGCTCGGCGTCGGCCCCGAGGACGAGTCGCCAGCGGGTCAGGTGGTCGCGCGGCGTCATGAGTCGAACCCCCGCAGGCCGTAAGTCTTCGCCAAGGTCGTCAGCCGGTCTTCGAGCATCAGCGCCTGCATCGCCGTCTCGGCGCTGACCGCCAGCGCTGCCGTCTCCGGCTCGTCGGCGAGGCCGAGGAGGTCGCGCAGGGTTAGCGCGAGCTTGTGCTTCTCGCGCGGCGTGAAGAAGGTGAACGCTAGCCGTAACGCCGGCAACGCCGCGAGGAACTGGTCGAGGTCGTAGCCGGTCAGCACCGTCTGAATCGCTTCGATCAGCGGCCGTTGGCGTTGCGCCTGTTCGCGGGCCAACGCAAATAACCCGGCGAGGAAGTCGCCGAGGTGTTCGGGGTCGGCGAACTCTTGCAGTCGCGCGGTGACGTTGTCGCCGTCGGTGTCGTGCAGCACCCACGAGCCGCCCAGGGTCGCGCCACGGACGCCGGGACTTTGCCCGCGGTCGCCGGCGACGCGGCGGAACACGTCCCGCAGGTCGTCGCCGTTCAGGCCGAGTGCCGCCTCGCAGCGCTCGAAGGTGTCGAGGATGTCGCGGACGCCGTCGAAGACGACCGCCTCCGAGCCGCGCGTCTGGCCGAGGCTTTCGAGCAGCCACAGCGAGCGGTCGAACGTCTCCCACAGCAGCCCCGCCACGTCGGCCCGGCCGGTGACGCCCAACACCGGGTCGTAGTGGTACAGGAACAGTACGCGGCCGAGCGCCCCACTGACGTTGACGAAGTCGCCCTCGGTGCGCACGAGCTGCGTGACGACGGCGAGCAGTTCGTCGGTGAGGCTGTCCAGCCCGGCGAGCGCGGCGTCGAAGAGCAGTTGTGCCGCCGCCTTCGCGTCCCGTTGGGCGGCCGCGGCCCGCTCGCCGAGCTTGGCCGTCGCGGCCTCGACGAGGGTCGCTCCGTAGCGGCTGTTCTCGATCACACTCGCGTCGAACTCCGGCGACCAGGCGAGCCGCCACGTCTCGACGAATTCGAGCTTGCTACGCCCGGCCATCACGTCGTTGGTCAGCGTGAACCCCGGCACTTCCAGGGTGCGCAGGCGGTGCATCACGCGGCTGCGCTCCCGCCCCGCTACGTCGGCGAGATCGACTTTCACGTCGCGGCCGCTGACCGCTGGCGTGAGGTCGTGCGCTTCGAGTTGCCGGTGCACGTCGGCCACCAGCGGCGGGAGTTGCGTGCCCTCGGCGAGTTGCCCGCGCTCGCCGCCGCGCAACACCTCGTTGATCGCCGCGAGGATCGGGTGCGTGACGCCGGGCAGCGTGTCGTCCTTGATGAGCGACGCGGTCAGCCCGTCGAGCCAGTCGGTGCGCCACACCCTGGCGTGACCGCGAATGGCCGCGAGGCTCTCGGCCGTGACCTCCGCGGCGATGAGATCAGCGCTCGACACCGGCTGCCGCTTCGCCCGCAGTTTGCCGACGACTTCGCGCATGAGCCGCTTGTAGACGCGCGGTTCGCCGGCGGCCTGGGCGTGCCAGAGCTGGTGGTAAAAGCCGGGGTTCGGCATCCCGGCGTTGTACCCCGTGAGGCTGTCCAGCCGCTCGAAGGAGTACGGCGTCAGAGCAATGCCGCGGTCCTCGACTTGCAGCGTTGAAGCGGCCGGCTCCGGCAACGCCTCGCGGCGCAGCAGTTCCAGCAACCCCAATGAGTGGTAGCCGCCGGTGACGACCAGTACCGGGCCGGCGAACTCGGCGAGTGCCGCGCGAATATGGCGGGCCATGTGCAGTTCGCGCGCGGCATCGCCCGGCGTGGCGTCGCCCTCGACGAGCCGCATCGTCGCGCACAGCCGGTGCGCGCGACGTAGGTAGTCAAGTAACTCGGTACTCGGCTCGATCTCGAACAGCGTGTCCCAGGCGTCGTGGAAACTCTCGACGCCCAGGCGACGGCACACCTCGCGCACATACGGGTTGCCGGGCACGATGCGGTCGGCGTAGCGGTTCGTCGGCGTGGTCGGCGTCGGCTCTTCGACCCCCGCGAGGTCGGCCCACGGCAAGTCGATGAAGCGCACCGCGGCCCCGCTGGCGTGGCCGTGCCGCGCGGCCTGCCACTCCGGCGAGTGCTCGCAGAAGGGGTAGTAGACCCCCAGCCGGCGGTCGGGGACGTGGGGGTCCGTGGAGCGAATCACGAGGTAGCTGTAGATGGCGATGGGCGGCCGGTGCGGCAGCATCAGTTCATCGACGCGATCGTTGAAGTCGCTCGGCCCCTCGATGAGCACGGCGTCCGGCCGCACGCGGTCGATGGCGTCGCGCACGAGCTTCGCCCCGGCCGGGCTGTGGTGCCGCACGGGGAAGTAGGCGACCCGCCGCGTCAGGTCGGCGAGTTCGCCGAGGTCGGCGTCGAACGTCGAAGTGGGGGCGTCCATCGGGTCAGGATAGTGCGAACCGCCCGACTCGGGGAAGCACGGTTAGCGCGATTTCGTCGCCGCCCACTGCTCGCGGATGAACCGGATGCCGTCGTTGACCACCTGGTCCGGCGACGGGAACAGGTCGCGCCAGACGCGCGTCGCCGCGGCGAGGTCGGGCAGGGCGCGGCCGAAGGCCTCGATCACGAACCAGCCGTCGTAGCCGGTGTCGCGGATCGCCTGGAACGCCTCGGCCCACCGCACTTGCCCCGTCCCCGGCGTGCCGCGGTCGTTCTCGGAGATGTGGACGTGGGCCATCACCGACGCGACCGTCTTGATCGCCGACGCCTGGCTCTTCTCCTCGATGTGGGCGTGGAAGGTGTCGTACATGCAGCGGAAACTCGGGTGATCGACCGCCTTCACCAACGCCACGGCATCGACCGCGGTCGTGAGAAAGTAACACTCGAAGCGGTTCAGGTACTCGATCGCCAGCGTCAAGTTCGCTTGCTTCGCCAACTCGGCGGCGGGGCGCAGCACGTCGGCGGCGCGGCTTTTCTCGTCGGCGGTCGGGCCGGCCCCGGAGAACACGCCCAGCGGGCTGTGGTAGGGGCCGACCATCGCGTAGCTGCCGAGGATCTGGTTCATGTCGATGGCCCACTTCAACCGCTCCGCCGCCTTGGCCCGCACGCTCGCGTCGTGGCTGATCGGGCTGGTGTCGGGGTTCATGACCGTCACCGTCGAGCAGGCCAGGCCCTGGCGGTCGAGTTCGGCGCGGAGCGCCTTGTAGTGCGCGGCGTCGCCGCCGAACAGCGGCACCTCGACGCCGTCGTATCCGGCGGCCTTGATCTTGGCGATGGTCGGGTAGTCGGCCTCGCCGATGAGGCCGTTCCACAACAGGAGGTTCATCCCGATCTTCATGCGCGTCGCCCGGTGGGGAGTGTGGTCGTCATGCGAATGCGGGCATTCTGAGTCGGGACACCGCGCGCGGCAAGCCTAGACTGAGCGGATGACCCTCGAAACCTTGCAGCATCTCCTCACGCCGGCCGGCACCGAAGCCCTGGCCGCCGCGGCCAAATTGCAGCCGACCGACGTGAGTTACCCCGCCGCGTACGACCGCCTGCGCAAGCGCTTCCCGCCCGAGTTGGCGCGGGCCGCCCTCGACCAGACGCTCTTGCGGGCCAAGGCCGGCGGCAAGTTCGCCGACGCGGGGCGAATGCTGTTCACGCGCGACGCCTACGAGATGGCCAGCGGCGACGCGACGGCGGCCCACCGGGCGAAGCGCTTCGCCGGCTACGCCCGCGTCGGCGACCTCTGCTGCGGCCTCGGCGCGGACGCGCTCGCCCTCGCCACCGCTGGGCGTGATGTCGTGGCCCTCGACCGCGACCCGGTGATGGTCGCGCTGACGCAAGCGAACCTCGACGCCGCGGGGCTGCCGGGCCGCGCGGTTGTCGGCGACGCGCTGACCTTCGGCCTCGCCGGCTTCGACGCGGCGTTCGTCGATCCGGGCCGGCGTGGCGGCGGCCGGCGGGTACTGGGCGTCGAGCAGTGCGAGCCGCCGCTGCCGGCCCTGGAACGCCGCTTCCCCGCCGGCTTCCCGTGGGCGGCCAAGCTCGCGCCGGGCATCCCGCGCGACGACCTGGCCCGCTACGGCCACGCCGAGGCCGAGTTCGTCAGCGTCCGCGGCGAGTTGAAGGAGTGCGTCTTCTGGTTCGGCCCCTTCGTCACGGCAAGCACCCGCGCCACGCTGCTGCCGTCGGGCGATACGCTGACCGGTGTCGCCGGGGCGTACTGCGAGGTCGGCGCGCTCGGCGAGTACGTCCACGACCCCGACGCCACGGTCAGCCGCGGCGACCTGCTCGCCACCCTCGCGGCCAGTGTCGGCGGCCGGCAGTACGATCCAGGGTTGGCGATGCTCACGTCGGACACGCTGACGCACTCGCCGTTCGCCACGGCTTACCGGGTATTGGCGGCGTTGCCGTGGGACGCCAAGCGGGTCACGGCAACGCTCGCGGAGCACGACGTGGGCCGGCTGACGATCCTGAAGCGGGGGGCGAACCTCGACGCCGATGGGGTGCGGCGGGCATTGAAGTTGCGCGGCACCGTGGCCCGCGAGTTGATTTTGACGCGCTACGAGGACCGGCTGACGGCGATCGTGGCACAGAAACTGGGCGAGCCGGAAGCGGGGGGGCCCC
>JANXTD010000454.1 GCA_025352585.1 Fimbriiglobus sp. | reverse complement strand
GACGACGCACGGCACGCCGGTGAAGTCTTGCAGCAGCACGCGCGCCGGCGTGAAGGCGATCTCGGTGTCCGGCTCGGCCTTGGCGTTCCACTTCGCGAGGCTCTCGATGTCCTTGGGGAACACCGACAGGCCGTTCTCGTTGCGCAGCAGGTTTTCGAGCAGGATTTTGAGGCTGAACGGCAGGTGCTTGGCCTGAGGAAATTGCGCCTCGACGGCGGGCAGGCTGTGGTAGGTGAAGGTCGTGCCGTGGGCGGTGAGGGTCGCTTCGGTGCCGAAACTGTTGGCGGACATGGGGCGTGCCTGCGGGGTGGGGTGCCAGTGCTGGGCTATTATCGCCCCCGCCCCGCCAAACGGCTACGGCCACCACTACTCCGCCAGGTGGGCCGGCGTCGTGATGACTTGGTTGACACTTTCGTGATCGAAGATGTGCGGCACCGCACCGGGGGCGACGAACACGGCGATGCCGTCCCGGAAAACTAACGCATTCGCGTGATCGACCTCGAACCGCTCCCCGCCGTTCAGCTCGACTGTGAAGACTCGGAATGGGGTGCGACTCTGAAGCGTCCCCAACAACTGGTTGAAGTTTTCCGCAGTCACGTCACACCTCCGGGCGAGCTTGGCGATTCGGACGAAGGCATACTATCGTCCGCCTCTCCCTCGCGTCAATCGCCTTTCGGCGTCGTCGCCGGCCGCGGCGTCGGCATCGGCGTCGTCTGGCCTTCGAGCCGGGCGATCTTCTCGCGGCAGTCTTGCACCGCCTTCAGCAACTCCCGCGTCGTGTCGTCGAAGACCTTGTACTGCTTGTCGCGGGACTCCTTGCGGTCGTTGTCGTGGGCCTCGTTGCGGTCGAGCTCGCCGCGCATCCGGCCGATGTCGTCGCGCGTCAGCTTCATGTCGGCGGCCAACGCCGTGAGCTTGTCCTTGAGCGTGTCGAGGGCGGCCACGTCCTTCTTGAGCGTGTCAGTAATCGCCGCGGTGTCCTTCTTGACGGCCTCGGCGGCCAGCGTGCTCTCCTTGCGGAAGGCGTCGAAGTCGGCGGCGACCTTGGCGACGCGCTCCTTCGTCGCCTCCTGGTCGCCGCGCTGCGAACTGACCGCCGTCGATTGGGCCAGGCTCTGCGCCTGCATCGTCTTGATGCCGTCCCACACCGTCGTCTGCCGGCTGTTGAACTCGTCCTTGCGCACCAGGTCCGCGCGGGCCTCGTTGGCCCGGGCGACCTCGCCGCGCAAGTCGCTGTTGACGCGGTTCAACTCCGCCCGCAACTCGGAGATGTTGCTCGACAGGCCGTTGTAGACCGTGACCGCCGCGAGCGCGACGATGCTCAGGATGGTGCCGCCGAAGACGCGGTAGAACAGCGTGAAGCGGTCCTCGCCGGCGTGGGCGTCGTCGCGGGCCGGGTGCGTCGCCAGGCGCATCGCCTGGAACTCGACGGGCGTCGCGTCCGGGGTGCCGCCGGGGGTCGGTTGGTCGTCCTGCTCGATACGCTTCATCGCCACGGTGTCGCTCTCCCGGAAGTCCGTTCCGCCCGCGCCGCCGGCCTCCATTGCCGGCGTCCCCTCGCAATCACGGACGCCTGGATTACCACGACTTGCGCCCGGCCACAACCCGGAAGGTCACGCCGGGACGAGGTACGTCCCGAGCAGCCGGTCCTGCGGCGGGTGCGACGGCTGCCGCAGGGCCACGACGAGGTAGACCGGCAGGAGTAGGAGGGCCAGCAGCGTCGTCGCGGTGCGCAGGAAGACCCAGTGGGGGTAGCTGTGCTGCAACGCCAGGGTCGTGAGCAGTAGCCCCACCAGGGGTGCCCAGACGACGAGTTCGCGCAGGGCGCAGCGCCAGCGCGGGGCCAGCCGGCCGCTGCCGGTGACGAGCGTGACCCCGGCGACGCGCATCGACAGGCCGCCGCGGAAGGCGAAGGCGAACGCCGCCCAGGCCAGCGGGAACAGCACCACGACCGCGGCGCAGACGGCGGCGGTCGTGTTGCGGACGCCGCGCGTCACTTGCCGCTCGGTCGGGTCGCGGCTCAGGGTGTCGGCGTAGCGCGTCGCCAGCGCGACCGCCTCCGCCGACTGCGGCTCGAAGGCCGGTGCCCCGCCGCCGGCCTCGGCCCGGACGCGCTCGACGGTGCGGCGCTCCGGGCGGTTCAGCGACGTGAGCACCGACTCCTCCTCGCGCCGCCAGACGCGGCCCCACTCGTCGAGCCGGGAGAGCGTCCGCGGCAACTCGTCGGGCGCGGTGGCGGCCTCCAGGAGCCGGTTCGAGCGCGGCGAGGCCCGGTCGCCCGCCGCCGCCAGCAGCGTCGCGCGGGCCGCGGGGTCGGCCAGCGCCGCCCGGACGTGGGCGGCGTTGCCCGCCTCGCCGGTGTAAATGAACGCCATGCCCAGCGACAGGAACGCCGCCGCCAGGAACATCAGTGTGAGCGGCAGGCTGATCGTCAGCGCCAAGACACTCAGGTGCGCCGCCCGGCCCGCGGCCGTGAGTTCCGGGGCGAAGGCGTGGTTGTCCGCCAGCCGCTGCCGCAGGTCGGCGACCGTGGCCGGCGGCCCCTCGGCGTCGAACAAGCGGTCGGTGATCGCCGCGGCGTGCGGCGGGATCGGCGCGCGGATGCGGCCCGGCGTACTCCGCGCCACGCCCTCGAGGGCCAGCGCCGCCGCCTGCCGAACGAGGTCGATCGGCGAGAGCGACGGGCAGGCGTCCGCGGCGAGCAGCCCTTGCCTGCCGGTCGGCAGCGGGAAGTCGAGCAGTTGCAGCCGGCCGTTCGGCTCGACCCACACCTGCTCGACGCCGGTCGGCCCCAGCGGCGTCTCGTCCGACTCGCCGGCGGCCAACTCGTCGGCGAGCTGCTCGAGCAGCGGCCGGGCGTCGATCCAGTCGAGGGCGTCCCCCGGCGCGACCACGTCGGTCAGCGGTGCCCCGGCCGGGGCGACGTAGGCGATCCAGCCGCGCCGCGTGACCTGGCGGTCGGTGCCGGTCGCCCCGTACGAGCCGTGGCCGATGACGCGCAGGCGGGTCGGCCGGGTCGCGGCGGCGGCCAGGTCGGCGGTGTCGAACTCGCGCACGCCGGGGGCCAGGATGCGCAGCAAAATCCGCCGGCCCAGGGAGCGGTCGTCGCCGGCCCAGACCTCGCCCCCGTCGGGCAGGTCGCACAACTTGCCGGCGACCGCGAAGCTGCCGAGCGCGCGGGGCAGGGGGGTGGCCGTCGGCTTGAGGCGCTCGAGCGGGTTGCCGAACTTGCTCACCAGCCGCGGCCGGTGCGGCGGCCGGGGCCGCTGGACGACGTAGCAGCCGCTCGCCAGGTCGTGGACCCCGCGCCAGCCGTGGGCCGTGGGCCGCAGTTGCAGCAGCAGCACGGCGACCGCCAACGCGGCGACCCCCGCCCCGGCCACCCCGCCGGCCGCGCCGAGGAGATCGACGCCCAACTCCGGGGCGACCGAGATCAGCGCCCAAATCGAGGTCGCGGTGACCGCCCGCGCGGCGGCGCGGGCCAGCCCCGGCGGGCCGACGCCGCCGACGCGGGTCACCCGCAGCCGCAGCAGCCGCTTGCCGATGGTCGTGCCGTACAGCCCCTCGCCGACCGTGAAGTAGATCGCCGCGGCCACCAGCCCCGGCCACGAGAATTCGAGCAGGTCGAGGGTCACGCTGGAGTTCTGGGTGACGCCCAGGAAGGCTTGCCGGGGGAACTCGATCACCAGCATGACCGCCAGCAGCACGAACAGGTCGAGCAGGAACGCCAGCGTGATCGCCCGCGGCCGGGCCGGCTGCAACTTGCCGCTCTGCAACTCCGCCAGGGCGTCGCGCAGGTCGTCGAGGCTTTGCCAGCGGCGGGTGCGGTCGCGCTCCAGCCCGCGCAGGACGGCCCGCTCCAGTTCGCGCGGCACGTCCGGGAAGCGGTCGCGGATCGGCGGCGGCGGCTCCGACACCGCCTTCGCCAGCGACGCCGTGAGGCTGTCGTGCTGGAACGGGGCCTTGCCGGTGAGCAGGTAGTACAAGGTGCCGCAGACCGCGTACACGTCCGAGTCGTAGCCGACCGGCTCGCCGCGGATCTGCTCCGGCGAGGCGAACATCACCGTGCCCAGGAACGCGCCCGACGACGTGAGTTGCCGCGCCGGCTCGCCGTCCTCGTCCTCGTCGGGCGTGAGCGACTTCGACAGGCCGAAGTCGCCGACCTTCACCCGGTCGTCGTCGGTCAGGAAGCAGTTCGACGGCTTCACGTCGCGGTGGATCACCCCCAGCCGGTGCGCCTCGGCGAGGCCGTCGATGACATCGAGGATGCGCTCGACCGCCGCGGGGTGCGGCAGGGGGCCGTTCAAATCGACGAGGTCCTTGAGCGTCTTGCCGGGCATCAGCTCCATGATGATGAACGGCCGGCCCGACTCGGTGTCGGCGCGCAGCACGAACACGCAGCGCGGGTGCGTGATCTGGCTCGCCACCCGGCCCTCCTGGCGGAAGCGCTCGACCGACGACGGGTTCGACGCCAGCCGCGCCGACAGGAGCTTGACGGCGACGCGCTGGCCGGTCGCCGCCGACTCCGCCTCGTACACCGTGCCCATGCCGCCCGCGCCCAGGAATCGCGTGAACGTGTAGCCGGCGATCGCAGTCAAGCTCGCCCCGGACGAGTCGCCCGACACTTCACTCAGCAAGGCGTTGTTGCCCTCGGAGGTCACCGACGAGGGCGGCTGCGGCTCGAACGCCATCGTCTCCTGGGGCGACGCCTCGGCGACGGCGACGGCCGGCTGGGGGTCGAGCTTGTGCCCGCAGTGCATGCAGAAATTCGGCCGCCCCGCGGCGGCGTTGAGCTTCCGGAGGCAGCGGGGGCAGTGCAACATCGTCGGCGGTCCCCGGAGTTCGTGGTGCCCGGTGTTCGCCGGGCGGGAACGGGGATTATCGGGATGGGGCGGCGAAACACAAGCCGCGTGGCGGAATCCGGACGCCCGCCGGAACGAATCTGGGCGAACTGAGAAGGATTCGCAGGAATTCGACTTGACTTCGCACCCGCCAAGGCGGACTCTATGGGAAGTGATTAGCGCAACGAAAAATCCGCCTGGGACACCAGTCGCCTCTCCCAACGACTGACGAACCCAGACGGACTTGTTGAAGAACACTGCCATCGTCGTGATGAGGCCTCTCCCCTCCCCATCACAACTCCGGCTGGCTCGACGAAGCAGGATAATGCAAGCAGGATGCCAAACCCTGCCGACACCCTGCCTACCGTGACGACTCGAACGACCTCGGAGACGGAAGCCCACGACGACGCCCCCGGAAGTTTGGTCCCGAAACCTCGCAAACACTGGTTTCCCAAGTACTTCCGCATCAAATAGTTTCTTGTCGAGCGGGCCGACTCTCCCCGGCCCGCTCGACTTTTTTTTATCCCCGTCGCCGACCCCGTCTCAATTTCCACCACGAATCGCCTTGTCCTTGGGCAGTCCGTGCCACGCCTCACGGCACTTGCTACGTTTCGGGC
>JANXTD010000445.1 GCA_025352585.1 Fimbriiglobus sp. | reverse complement strand
GTGCAGAATGAATACAGCTCCGCAACAGGAGGAAGGTTTTCATTCTGCACTCTGCACTCTGCACTCTGCACTCTGCACTCTGCACTCTGCACTTTGCGCTCCGGGTTTCGGCCGCATGGCGGGCATTCCTGACCTACGTTCGTTCGCCTGCCACCGGGGGAGGCGGAAGATTAGGTCGGGGACAGCCCGTGGCGACGAACTGCCCCCACTGCCGTGCGCGCGTCGAGGCGACCCGGCCGCCGCCCGGCCGCCACCGGCTCGAGTGCCCGCAGTGCGGCAAGCCGTTCAGCGTACTCGTGCCCGTCCGGTCGCCCGCCGCGACGCCCCACCCCACGCCGGCCCCGTGGCCGTCGGCGAAGCTCGACCACGACTCGCGGCAGACGCGCGTCGGCCTTAGCCCCCTCCTGGAGGGCGGGCACCCGACCGTGATCACCGTCGAGGCCCCGTCGCTGCCCGCGGCGCAGATGCCCGAGGAGACGCCGGAGCCGCAGGCGCGACTGGCGTCGCTCAAGCCGCGCTCGGCCGCCGGCAAGCTCGCCGGGCGCGGGGCGGCCGGCTCGGTCCCCGACGCGGAGCCGGAGGCCCCCAACGCCCCGCCGTCGCACGTCCCCGGCTACCGCATCGAATCGACGCTCGGCTTCGGCGGCATGGGCACCGTCTACCTGGCGAGGCAACTCTCGCTCGACCGGCCGGTGGCGCTGAAGGTCATGAGCCGACGCTACTCCGGCGACCCCATCTTCGCGGCGCGCTTCACCCGCGAGGCGTTCGCGGCGGCGCGGATGAACCACCCCAACGTCGTGCAAATCTTCGACATCGGCGAGGCCGAGGGCCAGCGCTACTTCAGCATGGAGTACGTCCCCGGCCGCTCGCTCGCCGACCACGTCAAGTTCGACGGCAAGCTCGACCCCGAGACGGCGGTGGGGTACGTCTTGCAGGCGGCGCGCGGCCTCAAGCACGCCCACGACTTGGGGCTGATCCACCGCGACGTGAAGCCCGACAACCTGCTCCTGAACGACCAGGGCGTGGTCAAGGTCGCCGACATGGGCCTGGTGAAGACGCCGCAGTCCGCCCCCGACGACGACGCCCCCGACCCCGGCGCGGCGACCGCCCCGGCGACGATGACCGGGGCGCGGATGGCACTCGGCACCCCGGCGTACATGTCGCCGGAGCAGTGCCGCGACGCCGCGCGGGTGGACCACCGCGCCGACATCTACTCGCTCGGCTGCACGCTCTACGTGCTCGTCACCGGCCGCACGCCGTTTGAAGGCTCGACGGCGGTCGCGCTGATGACCAAGCACGCCTACGAGCCGATCCTGCCGCCCGAGTTCCTCGTCAACCGCGTGCCGAAGGAACTCTCGGCGGTCATCTTGCGCATGATGGCGAAGTCCGCCGACGACCGCTTCGCCACGATGGCCGAGGTGATCCGCACCCTCGAGCAGTGGCTTGGCACCAGCCCGGCCGTGACGTTCTCGCCGCGCGACGAGCAGATCGACGCGCTCGAGAAGTGCGTCCACACCTTCAACGCCGCGCCGACGGCCGTGCTGCGGGCGCGGCTGCTGACCGGGGCGGTGTCGGCGCTGCTGCTCGGCGCGGTGCTGCTGTCGTTCTTCGGCAAGCTCGGCTGGGCCTTCGGGCTGTCGGGCATGGTGCTGCAAGCGGCCGCGGCGTACTTCCTCATCGACGGCGTGGTGAACCAGACGTACCTGTTCCGCCGGGCCAAGCGCTTCGTCGCCGGTCTGGCCGCCTGGGACTGGGTCCTCGTGGCCGCGGCGGTGGGGCTGTTCGCGATGCTGCTGGGGATGCTCGGGCTGTTCTGGCTCTGGATCGGCTTCAGCTTCCTGGGGGCCGCCGCGGCGTTCGGCCTGCGGCTCGCCCTCGACCGCGCCGTCGAGGCGGAGCGCATCGACTGCGTCGAGGACGCGCAACGCCTGCTGCGGCGGATGCGGCTGGGCGGCCTCAACGAGGAGGGGCTGCAACTCTTCGCCGCCAAGTACGCCGGCCGCGACTGGGAGGAGTTCTTCGAGGCCCTCTTCGGCTACGAGGCCAAGGTCGCGCTGCGGGGGTTGCTCTTACGCGGCGGCAGCGCCGGCCTGCGCGAGAAGTACGCCGCCTGGCGCGAGCCGCTGATCAACCTGATGACCGGCGTGGAGCGCGCCCGCCGCGAGGCCCGCGCCCGCCGGCTGCTGCAAGACCTCGAGCGGGCGCGGCTGCTGGCCGTGGGCCTCGACCCGGCCGCGGCGAGTTCGCAGGCCCATGACGCCGCCGACGCGGTGCTCAGCCAAGCCGAGGGCGTGCGGCGGGCCGACGCCTATCGCGAGGCCGGCAATTACCCCGGCGCGCGCACGTCGGTGATGTTGCCGAACCTGGGGCAAATGCTCGCGGCGCACCAGGCGCAGAGCCTGCCCGATTTCGCCGCGCGGGCGGGCAAGCGCGACTGGGCCGACCGCGTCGCGAATCTCGTCGTCGGCCGGCACGTCCGCGCCGCGGCGGCGCTGGTGCTGCTGGCGGCGTGCGCGCTGTGGGCGGCGCAGAACCGCCACGTCTTCGGCCTCGCCGCCGCCCCAGACGCCGGGGCCGTCGGCACGCTGGGCCACTGGACGGAGCCGTTACGCTTGAGTGGGCTGCCCGAGGAGGCGACGGCGTGGTGCGACACGGCCAACGGCGGCTGGGCCGGCGTGCTGCTGCTGGCGTCGCTGTTCTTCCGCGGCAACCGCATGGGGGGGATGGCGCTGGTCGGGGCCGCCGTGTGCGCCCTGGGGCACCGCTGGGGCATCCGCACCGTCGAGCCGATCCGCGAGTACCACGTCGCCCTGTTGCTGGGCAGCGCGTTCACGCTGATCGGCTTCCGCCTGGCGAAGCGGTGACTGTCGAGGCGAGCGGGGGACGAAAGTCCCCCGAGAACCCCATCGCTGGGAGTTGGCGCGATGTGGGGGGTGAGAACCGGGAAGTGATTCGCGAGTGGGCGGACGCGGGGCGGCGGACTCGGGAGACTTTCGTCCCCCGCTCGCCGGGCAACTACTTCGCCACTTCGACGGGGGCCGGGCAAACCGCGGCGTCGTCGGTCGCCTCGTCGGCGTCGTGCGCGCAGCAGGCCGGCTTGGCCATCGCGCTGAGCGGGCAACTCGACTTCTGGCTGCACGGCGACGGGCCGCTGTCGGTGTTGAACAGCGAGTCGCCGCCGCCGGCCGCGAACACACCGACCGTCGTGACGACCAATGCCGCCGCGAACCCGGCCAAGACTTTCATCGACATGTCGTATCCTCTTTTGTGGTGACCCCGGTGAACCGAACTCCTACTCGGATAGTCTAGACCAAAGGCGCGGGAGTTTCCTAGCCCAATTTTCGGGGAATGCGTTGCCTCCCAACCCGCACAATCTCCGCAACGCCCTCGCGCTGTCGGTCGTCGCCGCCGTCACGACCATCGCGCTGAAGGGCGCGGCGGCCGCGGCGACCGGCTCCGTCGGGCTGCTCTCCGACGCGCTGGAGTCCGGCGTCAACCTCGTCGCGGCGCTGACCGCCTACGTGTCGCTGCGCTACGCCGCCCGCCCCGCCGACGCGACGCACACCTTCGGCCACGAGAAGATCGAGTTCTTCTCCAGCGGCGTCGAGGGCGTGCTGGTCGTCCTCGCCGGTGTGAGCACCGTCGCCTTCGCGGCGACGCGGCTCGCGGCCGGCGGCGAGCTGCACAGCGTCAACGTCGGCGTCGGCCTGACCCTCGCGGCGACGGCGATCAACTTCGCCGTCGGCCGGCACCTCGTCCGCGTCGGCCGG
>JANXTD010000442.1 GCA_025352585.1 Fimbriiglobus sp. | reverse complement strand
CTCGAGCAACACCTGGCGGTCCCGCTAGCCGAGCAAATGCGTCGGCTGTGCGAGGGGCTGCCGCGCACGCGGATCGCCGACATCGTGCTGCACGCGGTGACCGCGAACGGCCACGGCGGCGACGCCCCCGAACTCTTCGGTCACATCCAGGACTGGCTCGGCAAGGATCACGGGGCGGGGTCGGCCGGCCGCCGGCTGAACTGGGCGCTGTCCCGGCTGCGCGGCCGCGACGCGCCCGAACTCGTCGAAGTCCTGACCACCGGCGAGGACGAGGACGCGGTCTGGTTCCGCGACTGGATTCGGGAGCACGCCGAAGTGAACGGGATTACGGCCACGAAACTTTGCCAGGGTCTTCACCACGACTTGGAAGACGCTGCGATCGACCGGCAGCAACTATACGATGCGGAGCTTTACTTGCTCTGTAAGCCGACCGAGATCGAAGAATTCGCCGCGATGAAGGAATTGCGCTTCCGCCACGCCTACCGCACCGGTAGCCTCGGCAAGTTGTTGACGGACGGCGAGTTGCCTAAGGTTGAGGAGCGCCTGGGTTATCTGAAGCGTCGGGCGGCGCTGGGGTGGACCGTATTGAGTGACGGCACCTACTTCGCCGGCGCGTTCGTTTACCCGACCTCCCCGGCCGAAACCCAACTCTTGCAAAGTCTCAACGGTGTGGTCACGGGTCGCCAGGCAATGCCGACGCTGTATCCCGACACAGTGCGGAACGCGGGTGGTGCCCCGCCCGTGCTTTCGGACCCCGCGAAGTACCTCACGGCATTCTTGGATAAGCTAGCCCCCAAGGGGAGGTCACTCGACGCCGAGAGAATGGAGGTACTTCGCCAGGAGTTCGCCCAAGGCGGCGATTTCGTCTACCTCCAAGCCGTCGGGTTCCTTCTTGACAAAATGTTGAAAGCGTCCTTCGTGGAACTTGGCTCCGAACAGTCAACACTCGAAGCGGCACTTTTCGGCCTACGCTTGAAGTGGATCGACCAGAACGCAAAGAACATGACGCAGATGTCAAACCTCCTCGAACTAGTTTTGGGAGCGAACCTGTCGCTCGATCGCCATGTGCGTCCGTCCGCGCAACAGTTGCGTCAGCGCGACCCCGCCGACTTCGCTACACTCCTGTCCTGGATGTGACCGCCGCGCCGCACGTCTCGCCCCGCCCGAAGGTGTCCCCGCCCATGCTTTGCCCGTTCTGCCAGCGCCCCGTGGGGGCCTTCGCCCGGCCCGACGGCGGCACCGCCCTGCGCTGCCCCCTCGCCGACTGCCCCGGCAAGGACACCGACGTGCCGAGCCTCTACACCCGCGACTACGACGCCCACCCGCCGGTCGCCATGACCATCATCGGCTCCACCGGCCACGGCAAGACCATGTTCATCGAGGCCCTGCTGACCCACCTCGAGCAGCACGTCGCCTGGCCCGACTTCAGCACGCAGTGGATGGACGAGGGCGGCATGCGCGAGGTCCGCGCCCGCCTCCGCGAACTCCGCGACAGCGGCCGCGTCGCCGACGGCACCACCATGAGCGTGTTCACCCGGCCCAAAATCCTGCGGCTGCGCGGCATCCCGCGGCTCGGCGGCCGCCAACTGCTCCTCTACGACACCGGCGGCGAGACCTTCGCCACCGCCGAGAAGGTCCTCGAGTACGGCCGCTACGTCCGCAACAGCCCGGCGGTTGTGTGGGTCGTCAGCCTCGCCAACCTCGAGTACCCGGAGCAACTCGGCGACCTCATCACCTCGTACGCGCACGCCATGGACCAGATGGGGGCCGACCCGCGCGAGCAGGCGCTGGTCGTGGTGCTCAGCAAGGGCGACAAGTTCCTCGGGCCGCCGCCGCCCGGCGAGGAGCGCGTCGTCGCCCTGCCGGACCTGCCGGCCGCGGCGCGGCACTTCCTCGAGAACGACGACCTCGACCCCGCCGGCGACGCCTGGGCCAAGCTCGAAGTCGTCCACGACGCCCTCGACGCCTGGCTCCAGAAGACGAAACTGCGCGGCACGGTCAACCTGCTCAAGGCCCAGTTCCGCACGGTCAAGTTCGCGATCGTCTCGGCGCAGGGGGCCGAGGCGGTGAACGACGCGCTCAAGATGGACCTGATGCCGCGCGGGATTCTGGCCCCGCTGCTGTGGCTGCTGCGCGTCGGCAAGCCGAGCGTCTGGGTCGAGACGAAGGCCGGCCGCGAGCTGCACCTCGACTTCCTCGCGGCGGTCGAGGCGGCCCCCGACGGCGCGACCGTGCGGCTGGAGCGCGGCGCGGTCACGCTCGAGGCGTCGCTGAACCTGGCGAAGTCGCTGACGTTCGTCGGCAGCGGCACCGACTCGTGCCGCATCGTGAGCACGGCCGAGAAGTACGCCTTCGGCCTGGCCG
>JANXTD010000410.1 GCA_025352585.1 Fimbriiglobus sp. | reverse complement strand
TTCCCCCCGGTGGCCGCGTTCCGCTAGACTCCTGCCTCACCCCCGCGCGACAAGGACGTTGCGATGCCCTGGCTACTCGTCGGCTACATGTTCCTCTTCGTCCACCGGCCGTTCGAGGTCTGGCCGGTCCTGGGCGACCTGCGCGTCGAGCGCGTCTACATGCTCGTCATGATCGTCGCCTGGGCCGTCGCGTCGCCCAAGCGGCTCGTGCCCAACGTCCACCACGCCGCCTACGCCGCGTTCGCGCTGGCCGTGCTGCTGGCGTGGGTCATGAGTCCGTGGATGGAGCGGTCGCAGCCGCTCGTCGAGGACTACTTCAAGGTCGTCGTCTTCTACGTCCTGCTCGTCACGACGGTGCGCGACGAGGCGGCCCTGAAAAAGGTCGCCGTGGGCTTCCTCGTCGTGATGGGCGTTTACATCGCCCACTCGTTCCGCGAGTTCCTCGGCGGCCGGCACGTCTACCGCATGGGCATCGTCCGGCTCATCGGCGTCGACTCGACCATGAGCGACCCCAACAGCTTCGGCGCGAGTGTGGTGTTCGCCCTGCCGTTCGTCGCGGCGCTGTGGCGCGCCGGCGTCGGCGGCCGGCGCGGCAAGGTGCTGCTCACCGGGTACGCCGGGCTGTCGATGCTGTGCATTTTGCTCACCGGGTCGCGGTCGTCGCTGCTGGGGTTGGGGATGTGGGCTCTCATCATGGTCGCCGGCAGTCGGCGGCGCTTTTTGTACCTGGGGCTGGTCGTCGCGGCCGCGCCGCTGGCGTTCATCGCATTGCCGGAGTCGTTGCAGACGCGCTTCGAGACGATCGTCAACCCCGACGCCGGGCCGGCCAACGCCAAGGAGTCGGGCGAGGGCCGCATCCAGGGGTTTCTCACGGGCCTCGACCTGTGGGCCGCCAACCCGCTGACCGGCGTCGGCCCCGGCGCGTGGCGGCCGGCGACGCGCTCCAACATCGAGTCGCACAACCTGCCCGGCCAGCTCGTCGGCGAACTCGGCACGCTGGGGCTGGTGGCCTTCTTGGCGGTCCTGGCCGGGTTCGCCGTCAACGGCCTGCGCATGCGGGCGATCCGCCGCGAGCACCCGGAGTGGGGCAACCACCTGCTCTTCCAGGTGTCGTCGGCGACGCTGGTGGGGGTCGCGTTGTTGCTGTTCATGGGCAACTTCGGGCACAACCTGTTCCGCTACAGTTGGCTCTGGTACGGCGGATTCCTGCTGATCGCGCGGCACTGCGCCGAGGAGCGGCTGGCCGTGCTGGAGGACGCCGACGAGGGCGACGAGCCGCCGCCGTGGGAGGACGAAATCGACGCCGACGCCGCGGAGGCGGAGCACGAGGAGACGTTGGCGGCGGCGTGACTTCGAGGCGGAACTTGCACTTCGACGCCGTTCCCCCGACAATACGCCGTCACACGTTCCGGGGGAGTCGGGCCATGTTCGCCGCACTGCTGGTCGCCACCGCGCTGTCGCAGGCCGCGCCCGAACTCGCGCCCCCGGCCGACCGCCGGCTCGACGACGACGCCGTGCGGCGACTGGTCGAGGCGCTCAAGGACTCGGACTTCGAGGTGCGGCAGAACCTCGCGGCCGCGCTGGCGAAGACCGGGCCGCGCGCCGTGCCGCTGTTGCGCGAGGCGCTCAAGGACAAGACCGTCGAGCGCCGCTCCGGGGCCGCTTACGCCCTGGGCCTGCTGGGCGACGCCGGCCGGCCGGCGCTGCCGGAGTTACTCGACGCCCTGAACGACCCCGACCCCGACGTGCGACGGCAGGTGTCGTACGCCCTGGCCCGCGTCGTCCCCGCCGGCCGCGCCGCCCCGGCCCCTTCCCCCAACGCCGCCACTGACGGGGTACTCCGCCGATGACACTCCGCCCCATCGTGTTGGCCGCCGCCTGGGTCTGCGCTGCCGTGTCGCTACTGCCGGCCCAGCCGCCGCAAGACACGGTCTTGAAGGACGTGCTGAACGCCGAAGACCTGCGCCGCCTCGGCGAGCGGGTCCGCGCGCTGCAAACCCCGATCGACCCCAAGCTCCTCGACGCCATCGCCAAGCTGATCCAGGACAACCCCGGCCTGTCGCCCGACCAACTCGCGCAGAAGCTGCTCGACCAGCAGAAGGACTGGCTCAAGCCCGAGAACGTCGCGCAGCTGGCGAAGCTGCTCGAAACCCTCGCGCCGAAGGCCCCGTCGCCGCCGCTCGTGCCTGCCGTACCGCCGAAGCCGAATGACCCGCCGAAGGCGAATGACCCGCCGAAGGCGAATGACCCGCCGATGGCAAATGACCCGCCGATGGCGGAGACGTTGCCGAAGCTGCCGATGACGTCGCCGATGGCGGAGACGTTGCCGAAGTTGCCGAACCCGATCGAGTCGATCACGCTACCGACGCCGCCGGACGTGACGCTGACCCCGCCGGCGGCCGGCGACCAGGAGGCGCAGTTCCGTGCGGCGGCGGGGTGGTGGGAGAAGAACGTCGGGCCGCTCAACGACAGCCCGGCCGTCAAGCAGATGCTCGCGGAGTTCCTCAAGGGGGCCGGCTCGGCCGACGGCGAAAGCCCCCTGTCGTCGCTGCTGAAAGGCCTCAAGGGCGACGGCGGGTCGGGCCTCAAGGACTTCGCCAAGGGCGTGCTGCCGGACGGCTTCAAGCTCCCCGACCTGGGCTTTGAAGGCCCCAAGAGCCTGCCGACGCTGCCGAACGTGCCGTCCGCCCCGACGGCCCCGCGGAACCTCGAACTGGGCGACCTGCGCGACTCGTGGGCCCCGGTCGCCGTCGGCGTGGCCCTCGCGCTCGCCGCCTTCGGCTACTTCGTCGCCCGGCCGCGGTGGCGGGGCCGCGCGGCCGGCGTCACCCCGACGCCCGTGCCCGGCCTCGGCCCCTGGCCGCTCGACCCGCGCAGCGTCACCAACCGCGACGCGCTCGTGCGGGCCTTCGACTACCTGTCGGTGCTGACCCTCGGCGACGGCGCGCGGCAGTACAACCACGTCACGGTCGCCGGCGAACTGCGGCGGCTCGTGCCCGACGCGGCGGACGTGGCCGAGGAACTGGGTCACTACTACGCCGTCGCCCGCTACACGCCGCCCGGCGAGCCGGTCGACGCGGCCGACCTCGCCGCCGCCCGCACTGCCTTGTGCCGGCTGGCGGGGGTGCCGTCGTGACCCGCTTGCTGCTAACGCTCCTCGCGGTCGCCGCTTGCGCCGGGCCGGCCGCCGCGCAACGCCGCCCGCGGTTGCCGGGCGAGGGGTTCGAGGTCTTCGCGGGGCTGCTGAACTTCCACGGCCTGACGCCGGCCACGCCGGCGGAGTTCGCGAAGGTGCCGCCGGGCGACCGCGTGATGGTGTTCGTCGAGAACGTCCCGACATCGGACCCCCAACTGACCGGCCTGGCCCGCGACACCCTCGCCGGCGGCGGCTCGGTCCTGTGGGCCGTCAACCGCGGCCTGGACTTCGGCGCGGTCTTCGGCGTCGCCTCGGGCCTGCGCACGACCGCCGCCACGGCCGTACCGCCGGACGGCTCGGCCTGCCTCAACGACGACACCGACTTCCCGCTGCTGATTCAGCGGCCGCCGAGCGCCACGGACCGGCTGCTGCTCGACAACGGCCTCGCGCTGCCGAACGCGGCGACGCTGCTGCTGACCGGGCTGACCCGCGTCGCCACGCAAAGCCCCGGCTTCGTGGTCGCCCGCCCCGGCGGCCAGTTCGCCTGGGCGGAGTTGGCCGACTTGCCCCGCGGTACGGTCGTGCCCGGCGCGGGCCCGCTGGCCCCGGTCGTCATGGTTTCGACGACCGGGGCCGGCGCGAAGACGCACCGCGGCCTCGTCGTCGCCAACTCGCGAGTCTTCAGCAACCGGCTCCTGGCGGCCGAGGGGACGGACAACCTGGCCTTCGCCGACAACGTCGTCGTCTGGCTGTCGGCGGGGGGCGGCCGCAAGGCGTGCCTGCTGGTGTACGACGGCACCCCGGTGCGCCGCTTCGACGCGGTGAGCTTCGCGGTGCCCCCGCCGGCCCCGCCGACCCCGCCGCTGCCCGACTTCCTCGACCCCGCCGTCCAGCAGAAGCTGACCGCGCTGGCCAACGAGACGCTGGGTAAGCTCGAGGCGAACAACGCCTTCAACCGCCTGGCCGTCGGCGACGTGCAGGGCGAGCCGGACCGCCTGCGCCGAGTCCTCAAGGGCGTCGGCGTCGGCCTCGCGGCGCTGGCGCTGGCGTTCGCCCTGCGCCGGCTGCTGACGGCCAAGCACGCCCCCGACCACACGCCGGTGCCGCGCGACCCGGCCCGCCCCGCCGGCCCGGACGCCGCCGCGCGGCAGCGCGAGGAGGCGCTGCACGGCGGCGACTACGGGGGGCTTGTCGCGGAGTACCTGCGCGACTGGTTCGCGGCGTGCGGGGCGTCGTCTGAGGCGTCGTT
>JANXTD010000407.1 GCA_025352585.1 Fimbriiglobus sp. | reverse complement strand
CCCGTCGCGCACCCGCAGCCGGCGTCCCTGAACGCCTACGATGACAGCCACGAGTACGGGCCGGGCAAGCCATAAGGCCGTAACCCTACTGACCAATGCGTTGAGGGACGCCGGCTCGGCCCTGGCAGCCCCCGCGCCGCTGTTGTTCTCGGAGCAGGCAGGCCGCCAAGGCAGCCTGCTGGCGGTGCGCGAGGCAGGCGTCGGGGCTGCGAAGTGAGGGGGCCACGCTGCGGCATGGTCGCTGGGATAGATAGAGGCGGCGCGATCGAATTCAAAGTTCGGCGTTAAGAAGGGATACGACTATGAGTCGGGCTCAACACCGCATCAGCGCGGTCGTCATGGCGTCGGCAGGCATGCTGACCGCGTTCGCCCTTGGAAACTGGGTCGCAGCGCAGGCCCCGCCGGGTCCAGCCGCGCCCGCCGCCTACAAGCCCGAGGAGCCGGCCAACCGCGGCCTGGACGCGAACCTGTTCATGCAGTCGTCAGCCGAGTACCGTGCTTGCTGCTACCAAGCGTACAACCTCGCCGCACTCCGTCTGAAGGAGGCGACGGCCAAGCAGCCCGCTGGCAAACTCGCTACGGTGATGGACTTGGACGAGTGCGTCATCGACAACGCGGGCTTCCAGGCTATGCTGCTGCGAAGCAATCTCGCCTACGACCAACGGTTGTGGGACATGTGGGAACTCGAAAATGCGGATCAAGTCGCCCTCATCCCGGGAGCCAAAGAGTTCATCCTCGTAGCGGGCAAGCTCGGGGTCACGGTAGCGTACATTAGCAACCGCAACGACAAGTCGCGCGAGCAGACGAAGAAAGCACTTGCGCGGCTCGGCATTCCTGCGGCGGCCGACGGCCTGTTGAAACTCAGCACGGACACGAGCGACAAAACGAAGCGACGGCAAGAGGTCGAGCGCGAATACACGGTGGTTCTTTACGTCGGCGACAACCTGCGAGACTTCGACGAGGCGTTCCGCTGCCGGAAGCTCGATAAGAAGAGGCCGGAGGAGATTACCCAGGCCATCCAAGAACGCAAGGACGCCACTGACATGCACCGCGACGCTTGGGGAGACAAGTGGATCGTCCTGCCTAACCCGGCCTATGGGGAGTGGATGAAGCCCCTCGGCCAGGGCCGGGCCGACCTCGACCGGCTCGCGCCACCTATTCCGGGCAAGTAGTCGCCGGGACAAGGGCGGGGGCCGAGCCAGGCGCTGCAGCCGACGGCGGGGGCAGGTAGGTTTACCCAGATTCGTACCTCACTCGGCCCCGCCGCTGCTGAGCTGGGTCGTTCGGCGGCGTCGGAGAAGACATCACTGGGTGCGGATCATCGCCCGAAGCCGGGGTGGCTGCGGTCGGCCGAGCGGCAGCGGCTAGTGTCCGCGATGAATGCGACCAAGTGGCGGGAGACGACCGAGGCCATCCGGCACCTGCCCGGCGGTCCGCCCCGCTACCGGGTCAAGGACATCGACGCCGCCGGGCCGGGCGAGTGGGACCGGGAGTGGTACTACCACCCGCGGCCCTACGAGACGACCGAGTGTGTGGAGATCGACCCGGACAGCCGTGGCGAGCAGGTGCGGGCCGCCCTCGCCGCCCTCGCCGCCGTCGGCGTCCCGGTCGCTGCGGTCGGCAAGCTGGTCCGCGTCGTCGGGTGGCTGCGTCCGGGTGTAGCCCCGGACGCCGAGCCAGGCGCTGCAGCCGACGGCGGTGCTAGGTGAGCTCCACGCCACGAAAAGCTTACACGCCCCCGCCGTCAAATGAAGTTCCTGCAGCGGTGTGCCTTGACTGGGCGGACATGAGCGGAACCAACTCCCGGTCGGACAAGGCCGACGGCGGCGACACAGCCAGGCCGACCCCGCCATCCTCGACCAAGTGGGCGAGCTGCGAATACTCGTCCTCGTTGAGCCAGAAGCCCGCGTCTCGCCGATCTGGAAACCGATGGTACTTGCCGTCCATGTCCAGGACGACGGCCGAACCATCTTCGGCGACCTGGAGCCGCGCCCAGATCAGCCGGTCCGGCAGCGC
>JANXTD010000401.1 GCA_025352585.1 Fimbriiglobus sp. | reverse complement strand
CAGTGAAGGCGGCGCGGCCGTAGCGCGTGTCCGGCGGGTTTGTTCCCGGTTTTGTTAGCCGGACGCGCAAGCGACGGGAGCAAGTCCCGGTGGACAGCGTTGGCGGGTGTTGACGGCTTCGTCCTACCCCACCGGCACGGTCCACCGGGACTTGCTCCCGTCGCTCGCGCGTCCGGCTAACAAAACCGGGAACAAACCCGCCGGACACGCGCTACGGCCGCGCCGCCTTCACTGCCAGTTCTTGCAGCGTCTGGCGGTAGATCGACGCGTCGGCGTTGGGCACGCCGGTGCGCTGGATCAGCAGGATCACGAACAGGTTCTGCGTCGGGTCGGCCCAGCTCTGCGTCGCGAACGCGCCGCCGTGGCCGAACGCGCCGGGGGACAGCATCGCCGTCACGCCGGTCGGCTCCTTGACGACCGCGAAGCCGAAGCCGTAGGACATGCCGTTCGTGAAGCCGGTCTTGATGTCGCCGGTCTGGGTCTTCGTCATCAGGGCCAGCGTCTCCTTGCCGATGACACGCCGGCCGCCGAGTTCGCCGCCGCCGAGGAGACACTGGTAGAGCTTCGCGAGGTCGGGGCCGGTCGAGCAGAGGCCGCCGGCGGGGATCGGGTGCCGCGAGTGCTCGGACACGGCCAGGAAGTTCGTCGGGCCGGCGACCAGCTTGCCGTCCTTCACGCCGTAGGTGACCGCGAGCCGCTTCTGCTGCGTGGCCGTCGGGGCAAAAGTCGTGTCGGTCATGCCCAGCGGGCCGAACAGGCGGGCCTGCAAGAAGCCCTCGAACGAGACGCCGCTGACCACTTCGACGACCCGGCCGAGGGTGTCGATGCCGGCGTTGCAGTAGCTCCACTTGGTGCCCGGCTCGAAGTCGAGCGGCTGCTGCGAGATCACGAGTGTGGTGTCGGCGAGGGTGCGACTGCGCTGGCCGTACACGTCGCCGAGGCCGGCCGGGTAGCCGCCGGGGAGGCCGGAGGTGTGCGTCAGCAGGTCGCGCAGCGTGACCGGCCGCTTCGGCTTGCCGAGGGTGACGCTACCGCCCTCCTTCGCCGTGACGAGCCGCTGGCCGGTGAACTCCGGCAGGTACTTCTCGACGGGGTCTTCGACGCTGAGCTTGCCGTCCTCTTGCAGCATCAGCACGGCCATCGCGGTGATCGGCTTGGTCATCGACGCGATGCGGAACAGCGTGTCTTTGGCCATCGGCGTCTTGGCGTCGAGGTTGGCGAAGCCGACGGCCTCGAAGCTCGCGACGCCGGCACTTGTGCCGACGACGGTGACCGCCCCGGCGAGTTCGCCCTTGTCCACGAAGGCCTGCATGGCGGGCTTGATCGCGGCGAACTTGTCGGGCGACTGCGCCGCCACCGGCGCGGCGAGGAGCAACAGGCAGAGGAACGGACGCATGGGGAGACCTCGGAGAGAAGGGCGAGCCGGAAGCGTGAGCGCCCGGAGTGCTTTCCGCACGAACACGGTCAACGACGAAACGTCGCGCGAAGAACTCCGGGCGATCACGCTTCCGGCTCGCCGGGTTCAGTCCGCCCCCGCGGACTTCAGCTTGTTCTTCGCGGCCCCGGCGGCCTTCGACCGCGGCGACGCCTTGACGACCAGCCGCAGCAGGCCCGCGCCGAACTCCTTCTCGGTGCCCAGCCGCTCGACGAAGTGGAAGCCGACGTAGAACAGGTCGGCCTCGTCGAGCCACTTGGCGGCCTCGACAGTCGCCAGGGTCTCAGCGGCGTGGTTGCCGAGCGTCTGCTCGAAGAGCCGCAGGCAGGGGTCGTTGCCGCGCGAGTCGGCGGCGATCTCCTTGACCGACTTCTTGAGGCCGCACAGCGCCGCCTCGAGGCGGATCGGGTAGCCGGCCGAGGGGTCGCGGGTCAGCACCTTGAGGTACTTCAGCGCCGTGTCGTAGTCCTTCTTCTTGCGCAGCTCGACGGCCCGCTCGAACAGCCGGTCGCGCAACTTCGCGCTATCGACCTCGCGCAGCAGGAAGAGCAACGCATCGACGCGCGGGTCGCCGGCCTCGACGTACTTGCAGCCGCGGGCGAAGATCGACGCGCGCAGTTTCTCGGGGAAGTCGCCGGCAAACGCCGAGACCGAGCGTGCCAGTTGCCACGCCTCGTCGGCCGTCTTGGCGTCGAGTAGTGCCCCCCCCAGGCGCTCGCGGCCGTGCTCGAGTTTCGAGAGCTTCTTGCGGGCGAGTTCGCCGATGTTGCGGTCGTGGTGGTCGAGCTGCGCCATGATCGCGTCGGCGACCTCCGGCGTGTCGCGGTCGCCGAGCTTTTCGAGCGCGAGCTTGCGAGCCGCCATGTCCGGGGCGGTGAACAGCTTCGACCAGTCGGGAAGCATTTTGTCCGTCACGGCGACCTTGTTCAACGCCAGGAGTGCCGGCGCGACGATGTTAAACCCGGTCTCGGAGGCGCACAAGAACAGCCGGCGGAACTGCTCCTTGGTCGGCTCGGCCGGCATCCAGTTGGCCACCACCGCCAGCGCCGCGGCCCGCACCTCGGGCGGGTACGGCGGCACCGTGCGGTCCCACACGACATCGGCCGCGGCCGGGTCGTTGAGCGCGGCGAGCACCTTCATCAGCGACATCTCCGACGCCGTCGCCAGCTTGGCCTTCTTGTCGGCCAGGAGCGCCACGAGTTCCTCGACGAGCCGCGCCTTCTGCTCCGCCGGCATCGTCGGCACCCGGCCGACCATCGCGCTGGCGCTGGCCGCGGCGACGTTGGGGTCGCGGTCGAGCAGCACCTGGACGCCCGCCTCGACGCCCGCGCCGCCGGCCCCGGTGAGGGCGACCGCGATGACCCGACGCAGCCCCGGCGCGACGCCGTTCATGAGGTCTTGCAACTTGCGCACCGCCTCCGCCCCGAGCTTCGCGGCCGCCTCCGCGGACAGCTTCGCCTCCTCGCCGCCGAGGGTGATGCGCTCCAGCAGGATCGGCAGCGACTTCGTGAGCTTGAGTCGGCCCGCGGCCTTGATCGCCTGGATGCGCACGGCGTCCGACTCGTCGGAGAGGCGTTCGAGCAGCTCGGCGTTGATCTCCGCGTCCTTGACGCCGAGTTCCGACGCGACCACCACCGCGGAGCCGCGGACCTCGATCGGCTGGTCGGCGCGCATGAGCCGGGCGAGCTTCTTCGCGGAGATGTCCATGCTGGGGCGGGCTTTCGGGCGGGCGAACGGGAGTAGATGCTATTCAAGATACGACGCCCGGCAGCGCGACGGCGGGAAATGCCCCCGGCGCGCGGGGCGTCGGCCGGACCGAACGCCCCGCGCG
>JANXTD010000381.1 GCA_025352585.1 Fimbriiglobus sp. | reverse complement strand
GCCGTCGCGGTCGGCGGGGAACAGCCGCACCACGTCGCGCTCCGGCTCGCGGTCATGCCGCACTTCCTCCGGCAGGCAGACGGGCGCGAGCAGCTGCCGCACAGCCGAGGGTTGTCGGCGACCGGCGGCCGCTCGACCGCCTCGCGCAGCCGCCGCGCCTCCGCAATCGCTTCGAGCAGGTCGGCCCGCGCGGCGTCGTCGATCGGCACGCGCACCGTCACGTTGGCGGCGTGGTAGCGGACGCGGCCCTCGGGGATGGCCTGGCCGAACGCCTCCTCCAAGAGCACCGCATACGCGACGACTTGCAGCCGGTCCGACGGCCACGCCTCGGCGACCTCGCCGGCGGAACGCGCCGGCCGGCCGCGCTTGTGCTCGTAGGGGAGGAAAGTTCCGTCGCGCCGCTTGAGGCAATCGACCTTGCCGACGAGTCCGAGGGCGTCGGAGGCGAGTTCGAGCGAGGTCGATTCGACGAGGTCGCCGGTGGCGTAGCGGGTGCCGGCGGAGCCGACGTGATCGACCCAGACCGGCAGCGTCAGCCGGCCCTTCGGGGCCGTGAGGAACGCCCGGCCACTCGCCGGGAGTCGGCCCCGGACGCGGTCGATCGGGCAGACTTCATCGACCAGGTGCGTACTCTCGCCGAGCGACAGCCCGCCGAAGCGCTTGACGCTCGCGGGGTTGACCAGCGCCGCCGTCACGCGGCCCTCCAAGCCCTCGCCGGCCTCGCCCGACGAGTCGAGCCAGATGACCAGTTGCACGTCGGTGAGCAGTTGTTGGTAGTCGGGGCGGGTGTTCCCGGAGGAGCCGAGCGGCGTCTTTTTGACGCGCCAAACGGTCCGCAGCACCACGCTCGTCGGCGGCTTGTTCAGGAGTATCGGGGCGACGCGGCAGCCGACGTGCCTGCGGCGGTCCGTCTCGCCGACGAGGGCGAGCAAGAATCCGTAGCAGGTCGCCGGCAGCGGCTCGGTTTCGAGGTACTCGCGCGCCAGCCCCTTGCGGAAGTAGGCGACGGGCACCGTGACGTAGAGGCCGAGCATCGGGGGTCACTCCTTGATGGCGAGCTTGGAGTTGATGAGCCTGACCGCTTCCTCGCAGGCCTTCTTCACGCCGAACACTTTGACCCCCACAGCCGTCCGCGACGCGGCCAGCTTCGAGTCGAGGTCGCTGACGCCAAAGACGAGTTCGTCGGGCTTGATGTCGCCGGCCTTGAGGCGCTGAATGAGCGTCTTGGCGTGGACGGTCTTGCCGTCGTCGTCGGTTTCAAAGCAGTAAAGCAGCCGGGGGGCGGGGTCTTCCGTCAGACGGATGACCACCGCGTCCGGCGAGAAGTCGAACAGGAAGCGGCCGTGGTTGCCGGCGACCGTGCCCAAGTTGCACAGGGCGTCGATGGCCTTGGCCGCCCGCGACTTGTCGCGCAACCGCTCCGGGGTGAGGGCGACGCCGTACTGGTAGCGTGTGGCGTGGACCTCGGTGCCCTAAGGCACGGGGTTACTGCCCTGCTTCTGGGCCGACGGCGTGGCCCCCGGCGAGGCGGCGTTGAAGGTCACGTCCCCGGCCCACGGCGTCAGCGACACGGCGCGGGTGACTTCGAGGACGGCGCGGCGAACGCTCGCCGAGCCTTTCCCGTCGTCGCTCCCGTCCTCCTTCGCGGCCTCGGCGATCATGTAACCGAGCAAGTCGTCGTCGGTAAAGGTGACGCCCTTGGCGTCCGCCCACCCCTTGAATTGCGGCTCCTTCCAGACGTTGGCAGAGAGGGATTCGTCCCAACTGCGGTTGGTCTTCTCGGCCCCGCCCAAGATGCGACGCAGCGCGAAGCGGATCGCCTCGGCGCTCGCGGTACTGTGGGTCTCACCCTGCCGGAGCAGTTTCTGCAAGGTCGTGATGTTGCCCTCAGTCTCCGCGCGGTTGTTGGCGGCGGTGCCGAACGGGGTCACGAAGTTGGCGAACACGTGCAGGCTCATGAGTCGAGTTCCTCGGGGGTGGTCACGGCGGGCGCTTGAGAGGTCGGGTCAGTTTTGCGGCTGGAGAAACTCGCCAAGGCCAACAAGCCCAAGTCGCGGGCCAGTCGCCAGTCCCAGCGGACTACCAGGAGCATTTGGCTCCAGCCGTCCGCCTCGCGGAGCACGGTCACAGTCTTGGCGCGGCTGAAGAGGTCCACGAAGGCGAAGCGGACGTCGTCCTCCCGCTTGGCCCCCGCGAGCGCGAGCCGCAGCCGCTCCTCGAACCGCTCCCAGCGGTTCATAGTCGCCTTGGAGAGTTTGGCCGCGTTCGGCCCGTCGGTCTCCTTGCGGATCTGGCTCCGCCGCCGGCGGATCGCTTCGTGGACGGCCTGGACGAGCAGCTTCTCCGCGGCCTCGTCCCACATTTTGTCGTCCGAGATCATGGCGTGCAGTCCTCCTCGTTCAAAGGGAAGTCGGTCGCCAGTTGCGGGCTGAGTCGGGCGGTGTGCTCGCGGGCGACCAGCGGCACGGGGCCTTCGCCCTCGACGCGGTAGCGGCGGCGGTAGTGGTGTTCGGCCAGGCGCGCGTCGGGGTCGGCGGCGAGCGTGCCGGTCCAGCGGAAGCTCGGGCAGACGCCCAGCACGTCGAAGGCGGCCCACTGCTGGCAACTCGGGCGGAGCGACCACGCGCCGCCCGGCCGCAGCCCCCCTCGAGGCCGCGACCAGGCTTGGCGTTGCATTTCGGGGGCCGACTTGGCATCGCCACGAATCGGTCCCAGATTGACGTGCGACGACGCGACTGTCGCCTCTTCAGACTGCAACCGCCGACCCGATGACCCCTATGCCAGACGACGCGGTGACCGTGGGCTGCCTGTTCGCCGCGATGGGCGGCTTCGCCGAGGCCTTCGGGCAGGCGGGCGCGACCGTGCTGTGGGCGAACGAGAAGGACCACCTGAAGCCGATCGAAGACCTGACCGTCGCCGGCGACGGCCTCGCCCGCGTGGACGTGGTGACGGCCGGCTTCCCGTGCCAGCCCTTCTCAGCGGCCGGCCACAAGAAGGGCTTCGACGACGCGCGGGGGCTGGTGTTTCTGCACTTGCCTTGGTGAAAGCGGCCGAGTTCGCGACGATGGACAAACGTTAAGGGCTATTCGATGGCCGCGGATAAACTACCCCGCAGACATGAAATGTACAACCCTGTAATTCAGGCGTTGCGTGATCTGGGTGGGTCAGGCCATATTGATGAAATCGCCGACCGCGTAATCGAAATCATGCAGATCTCGGACTCGGTCGCCTCAGTCTTGCACGACCAAGAATCGGGCAATCAAACAGAAATTGAGTACAGGTTGGCGTGGGCGAGGACGGACCTCAAAAATCATGGCGTAATCGAAAAGTCTGGGCGTGGAGTTTGGTCGATTCGGCCCGATAAGCAGGGCGTCGATCAGGTTGACCCTATCGAAGTCAGCCGTTCACGATCTCCGGGGACTCCGGCCTCGCCCCCCGTCGTGGGAGACGCGCAGGAAGCCAACCACTCGGACACCGATTCGCCCGACTCGCCGGACGCCGCCTGGCGTCGCGAGTTGCACCGAGTTCTCACCACGATCCTCGAACCTGCGGCGTTCGAGCGGTTGACCATGCGGTTACTTCGCGAGAGTGGCTTCGTTCACGCCGAAGTGACCGGCCGATCCGGGGACGGCGGCGTTGACGGCAAAGGCATCGCGCAAATGGCGGGCGTCTTGAGCTTCCACGTCGTATTCCAGTGCAAGCGCTACGTCGGGTCGGTGAACTCGGCACAAGTTAGGGACTTCCGCGGTGCGATGGTCGGTCGGGCCGACAAGGGGTTACTCATTACGACCGGCCGGTTTACACGGGACGCAGTTTTGGAGGCTACTCGTCAAGGTGCCCCGCCGATCGATCTGATCGATGGCGATCGACTAGCCGACATGTTGAAGTCGCTCAAACTGGGTGTTCAGACCGAATTCGTTGAGCGTGTTGTCATCAATGAAGTTTGGTTACGGTCCGTGTGAGCTGCTTCCGCGAGTCACTTCCCTGCGCTACACAAGTGTTAATCGGTTGAGAACATCTTGTCGGTCCTGGCGCGGAAGTCTCCAGAACTCCTGCAATTTTGATATCGGCACTTCCCGCGCAAAGCGGCGGCCACGGTGCCCCCGGTGGCGACCGCGGCCTCAGCCCCGTGGACGTGAAGGGCCGGGCCTTCCTACGCGACGGCGACGCCGGCGTTTACGCGCTGATCGTCTACCCGCCGAAGCCCCGGCCGACGGGCCTGGTCTACCTCAGCGTCGCGGCCGTCGGCGACGACTCGCTCACCACGGCGGTCCGACTCAAGGCGGCGCGGCTGGCCGGCGGCCGCAAGCTCGAAGTCCCCAGGCCGGGCCAGATCGGCCCCGTCGCCTTCCCCAAGTCCGGGCCGCTGCGCGTCGAGGCGACGCTGGCCGAGCCGCGCCGGTTGGCCCTCGACGTGACCGCCTACGAGGAGGGCAACGCCGATGAAGCTGAGTAACCGGTCGTTCCCGCACCCGGTCGTCAACAACGCCGACGACGTGCCGGAGGCCGGGTTCCAGGCGGCCTTCGACTTCGCGTCCGACAAGGCCAACTTTTACATCACCGCCACGGTCAGGTGTAGCAGCGAGACGCTCCTGAAGATGGTCAAGAAGGGCACCGCCTGTTACACCCTGCACGTCGAGTGCGGCGGCACGCTCTACCGCGAG
>JANXTD010000377.1 GCA_025352585.1 Fimbriiglobus sp. | reverse complement strand
ACGCCGTCGGGGCCGGGTTCCTGGAAGACGAACTTCGGCGGCGGCGATTGACTGTGGACCGTGCGGATCGGCCAGTTCGCGTCGTACAGGTTCAGTTGCGGGTCCACGTCGATCAGGTCGAGGTTCGCCTGGTAGAAGGCGTCCAACGTTCCTACGTCGCGCCAGTAGGGCCGGGCCTTGCGGTTCTCGTCCTGGAGCAGGTGCGAGTAGACGCGGTAGCCGCCGGAGATCATCGCGGGGATGATGTCGCGGCCGAAGTCGTGGGCGCTGTCGGGCTTGGCCGCGTCCTCGCACAACTGCTCGAAAAGCGTGTGGGTCGAGAAGACGTAGATCCCCATCGAACCCAGGGCGTGGTCGGGGTCGCCGGGCATCGGCGGGGCGTGCGCCGGCTTCTCGTCGAAGCCCGAGACGCGGCCGTCGGAGTGGGTGCGGACCACGCCGAACTGATCGACCTCGCCCAGCGGCACGGGGATGCAGCCGATCGTCAGCTCGGCCCCCGTGGCGCGGTGCGCCTCGACCATGCGGCGGTAGTCCATCTTGTAGATGTGGTCGCCGGCCAGGATGACGATCTCGTCGGGCTTGTCCTTCTCGATGCTGTAGATGTTTTGGTACAGGGCGTCGGCGGTGCCCTTGTACCAGTTGGTGTCGATGCGCTGCTGCGGCGGCAAGACCTCGATCGACTCGTCCATCTCGGGGCTGAGGAAGTTCCAGCCGCGGCGGATGTGGCGGTCGAGGCTGCGCGACTTGAACTGCGTGAGCACGAGGATGCGGCGGAGGCCGCTGTTGAGGCAGTTCGACAGGGTGAAGTCGATGATGCGGTAGATGCCGCAGAACGGCACGGCCGGCTTGGCGCGGTCGCGGGTCAGCGGCTCGAGGCGCGTGCCCTTGCCGCCGGCGAGGATCACGGTGGTCACGTTGCCGGTCGCCATCGTTAGCCCGCCGCCGGGGAGGGGGTTCGGACCAGGTCATCGTAGAGGGCCGCGTAGCGTTCCACCATCGCCGGCACGCCGAAGCACTCGGCCGCGCGCCGCCGGCCGGCTTCGCCCAGGGCGCGGGCGACCTCCGGTGCTTCGAGCAGTTCGTTCGAGATCGCCGCCAACCGCACCCGGTCGCCCGGCGGCGCGAACCGCCCCGTGACCCCTTCGATCAGGACCTCTTCGAGGTCAGGGTTACGCACCGCGACGACCGGCTTGCCGGCCGCCATCGCCTCCAGGGCGACGTTGACGCCGCCGCGCTCGTGGGTCACCCAGACGAGTTCCGCGAGGCTCAGCAGCCCCGGCACGTCGGGGCGCAGGCCGGCGAAGCGGACGCGGTGGTCGTCGAAGCCGAGCGCCTTGCCGAAGCGGTCGAGCCGCTCGCGCTCCGGGCCGTCGCCGACCAAAATCAGGTGCAAGTCTGGGGCCACGTACTTGACTACGTCGAACGCCCAGACGGCCGACTTCAGCCCGGCGACGCTGTCGAAGCGCCCCGCGGCGAGGACCAGCCGCGACGCCGGCGGGATTCCGAACGCCGCGCGGAACGCCGCCCCGTCCGGCGTCGGACCGCACGGCGCGACGGCCGGCGGAATGATCGCGACACGCCCGGCCGGCACGCCGTTGGCGAAGTACCGCGCCGCCTCGGCCTGCGTCGGGGCGACGAAGCGGGCGACGCGCGCCGTGACCTTGCGGTGCCACCAGGCGTCGAGGCCGTGCCGCGGCGCGTCGAGGCCCGAGGCGACGACCGGCACGCGGAATTCGGGGCCAATCAGCGACAGCACGGCGACGGCTTGCGCCGCCTTCGGCCCGCCGACGTGAATCACGTCCGGGGCGAATGCCGTCACGACGCTCCGCAGGTTGCGCAGGCCGCGCAGGTCGGTGAGGCTGCGCATCGCGGCGTCGTAGCAGGGCACCCCGGCGTCGCGCAGCGGCCGGACCAGGGCGGCGGACGCGCCGCCGGTCAGATCGACTACGGCGGCCTCGAACCGAGGGCGGGGCAGGGCGGGCGCGAGCAGCGACACCAGCTTCGCGGGGCCGGACGCTCCGAGGTCCGAGGCGACGTACAAGACGCGGGGCATAAGGACCGTTCGTTAGGCGTGGCCGTCGGGCAGGACGCCGATGAACGGCAGGTGGCGGTAGTCGTCGTCGAAGTCGAGGCCGTAGCCGACCACGAACTTGTCGGGGATCGAGAAGCCGGTGTAGTCCGGCTCGAACTCGACTTGCTGCCGGCCGATCTTGCGCAGCAACACGCACGTCCGCACCGAGGCCGCCCCGCGGTGTTTCATGTGCTCGACCAGCGTCGAAATCGTCCGGCCGGTGTCGAGGATGTCGTCCATGAGCAGCAGGTGCCGCCCGGCCACGTCGGGCAGGAGGCTGTCCTGGACGACGAGCGTGCCGGCCGAGGTCGCCGTGCCGCGGTAGCTCGACGCCTCGATCAGGCCGATGCGCAGCGGCAACTCGATCTGGCGGATCAGGTCGGCCAGGAAGACGAGGCTGCCGGTCAAAATGCCGACGACCGTGAACGGCTGCCCGGCGTACTGCCGGCGGATGTCGGCCGCGAGTTCGCGCACCCGCGCGTGGATCTGGTCGGCCGTGAGCAACACTTCCATCGCGACTTCCCGGCCGAGACTGGCGAACGACACTCACACCATTCAACCGAAACCCCGCCGGGCGAACAGGGGCGACCGGCGTGCGAATGCGAACCGGCCGGCGGCGCGGCGTGTCCGGGAGGGTGTTCGCTCACTGCCCCCTTGAAATGTCCCGGCGGGGCGTCATAATGCGATAAGCGTTGCCCAGGTGGCGAAATTGGCAGACGCGCCAGCTTGAGGTGCTGGTTCTCGAAAGGGATTGCAGGTTCAAGTCCTGTCCTGGGCACTCGAAACCCGCCGACTCCCATTCGTGGGGCCGGCGGGTTTTTTCGTCGGGCCACTTCCCGTATCGTGACCGTAGCCGAAACCCCCCGCCCGAGGCGTGCCGATGACCCGTAGTGCCCTCTGCGTCGCCGTGTTCGTGGCGGCCCTGCTCTCGGGGACGGCCCTGGCCGCGCCCGACGACTCGCCCGCCGCCGGCCGCTGGAAGTTCCGCATCCCGCAGGGCGAGGACGAACTCACCTTCCTGTTCGCCTTCTCGCAAAGTGAAGGCAAGTGGGTCGGTGACTTCCTCGGCAGCTCCGCCAAGCTTAAGTCCGAGCCGACCGTCGAGCGGCTTAGTGTCGTCGGCGACAAGGTCGCGTTCGCGATTGCGTTCGGCGGCCGCGAGGTCTTCACCTTCGACGGCGTACTTGCCAAGGACGGCAAGAAGATCGGCGGCTCGTACAGCCAGTCCGGCGGCCCGCTGCGGCTCACGGAGATGTTCCCCTCGAAGCTCAAGAAGGCCGACGACCCCGTCGATCTCGCGCGCGAGAACCTGCAACAACTCGAAGCCGGCCCCGCGCTGTTCGACGCCGGATTCACCGTGCTCTCGCAGGCCGCGGCGAAGAAGCTGCCGGCCGACGAGGTCCGCCAGGTCGTCGATAAGCTCGCCAAGGCGTCGGCCGGCTACGGCTCGCGGTGGGACAACGCCACGACGCTCAAGGTCGCCGGGGTGTTGGCCGAGCAGGAGGGCTACGGCGACATCGCGCTGACGCAAATTCGCCGGGCCGAGCGCGGCCTGTCGGACGACGCCCCGGTCGCCCAGCAGATGGAAGTCTTCGAGACGCTGGGCCGCGTCTTGGGCAAGGCCGGCAAGCCGGACGAGGCGAAGAAGTACGCCGGGATGGTGACGAAACTCGAGGCCCGCGACTTCGCCGAGTACGTCAAGGAGACGCGCGCCTTCGAGGCGACGCCGTACGCCGGCCGCAAGGCCAAGGGCGACCGCGTGGCGCTGGTCGAAGTCTTCACCGGGGCCGAGTGCCCGCCGTGTGCTGGCGTCGATGTCGCTTGCGACGCCTTGCAGTCGAGCTACAAGCCGACCGAGTTGATCGTGCTGAACTACCACCTGCACGTGCCGTCGCCGGACCCGCTGACGAGCTTCGACTGCCTCGAACGCGCGGGGCTGTACGCCGAGCAGATCACCGGGGCACCGGCGATTTTCTTCAACGGCAAGCCCGGCCCCAAGGGCGGCGGCCCGGTCGCGGCGGCCAAGTCGAAGTTCGCCGAGTACCGCGCCGAACTCGACAAGCTGCTCGAAACGCCGGCCACCGCGAAGGTCACACTGAGCGTCACGCCCGGCGACAAGGGGTTCACGGCCAAGGCGACGGCCGAAGTCGATACCCCCGGTGATAAGGTCGCGTTGCGGTTCGCGCTGGTCGAGGAGCGTGTGCGCTACCGCGGCGGCAACGGCATTCGCTACCACACCGCCGTCGTCCGCGAGATGCCCGGCGGCGTCAAGGGCACGCCGCTGACCAAGAAGACGCAGGACGTGACCGCGACGATTAACGTCGCCGAGCTGCGCGTGAAGTTGGCGAAGTCGCTCGACGAGTACGCCAAGACCGAGGGCGAGTTCCCCCGCCCCGACCGGCCGCTGGCGCTGACGAACCTCAAGCTCGTCGCCTTCGTGCAGAACGACGCGACAGGCGAAGTCTTGCAGGCGACGCAAGTGAGCGTTGACGCGGCGAAGTGAAGCCGGCCCGCGTTGACACCCCCTCTCGACTCCGGTATGTGGTGACTATGAGGAGTGCCATGCTCGCCGCCGGAAGGGTTCTCGCGCTGTGGCGCTACGCCGCCGGATTCGCCGTGGCCGGGGCCGTCGTGGCGAGCGTCTACCTCTACTACCGCGCCGAGTACGCCCACGCCAAGCGCCTGCGCGTCGTGACCGACGGCACGCTGTACCGCTGCGGCCAACTCACCGGCAACGGCTTCCGCGACGCCTTCAAGCGTTACGGCATCAAGACGGTCGTGAATTTCCAGGAGGAGGCCCGCGACCCGTTCGTGCCGGACTCGTTCTGGGACCACCCCACCAGCCTCGTCGCCGGGTCAGGGACACTCGAAAGCGATGTCTGCCGGGACAACGGCGTCGAGTACGTGTCGCTCGACGGCGGCGTCCTCGAAACGCTCACCCAAGACGGCGGCTCGCGGCCCAAACTCGTCGAAGACTTCTTGAAGATCATGGCCGACCCCAGTAAGCGGCCGGTGCTGATCCACTGCAAGGCGGGGCTGCACCGCACCGGCTTTATGACGGCGATCTACCGCATGGAGTTCGAGCGCCGGTCGAAGGACGACGCGGTGCGCGAACTGCGGGCCAACGGCTTCGGCACCTTCGGGGCGACGGCCGGCAACGAGTACCTCCAGCGTTACATCCTCGACTTCAACCCCACGACGCCGGCGGCCCCGAAGTGACAACCCTCGACCGCCTGTACTTCGTCAGCTTCGTCCGCTCGTACCTCATCGTCCTCACGAGCCTACTGAGCCTGTACATCATCGTCGATTTGTTCACCAACCTCGACGAATTCAGTCAAGGCTCGATGGCCGACAATCTCCGGCACATCACACGCTACTACACCGCCAACATCTCCAAAATCTTCAACCAGCTCAGCGAACTGATTACATTGATCGGGGCGATGTTCACCGTCGCCTGGATGCAGCGCAGCAACGAACTGTTGCCGCAACTCTCGGCCGGGGTCTCGACGCAGCGGGTCGTGCGGCCGATCCTCGCCGGCTGCCTGCTCACCATCGTGCTGGGGCCGCTGAACCAGGAGTTCTTCATCCCGGCGGTGGCGGACGAGTTGCAGAAGCAGCGCAAGGATCCGAACCAGGAAAAAGCGATACCGGTGCGCGGGGCGTTCGACCCCAGCGGCATGCACCTTGAGGGCTACGTCGGCTACCCGAAGGAGCGGAAGGTTCTCGACTTGTGCGTGACCTTCCCCGCCGACGACAGCCCGACGGGGATGCTGCACCTGACCGCGAAGGAGGCCGTCTACGTCCCGGCGACGGGGGCGGCCCAGACCGGCGGCTGGAAACTCTACCAGACGACTCCCGAGGCGATCGACGGCACCCTCCCGCCCTACTTCGAGCGGCTCGCCAGCGGCGTGTTCTTCCTCAAGACGACCGAGGTCGATTTCGAGGCCCTCACGAGTACCGGCAACGCCTTCTTGTACGCCTCGACGCTGCGACTGCGCGAGTCGCTGGCCCGGCCGGACTCGCGCCGCCAGCCGAACGTCGCCGTGGCGTTCCACATGAGGTTCACGCGGCC
>JANXTD010000366.1 GCA_025352585.1 Fimbriiglobus sp. | reverse complement strand
CGCCCTGAATGCCCTGCGGGGTATGGTCAAGCAGTATTCTCGCAGCCACGTCGGCGCGTACGCGGCGGAAGCCCTGGCCGAACTCGGCGACCTGTCCGCGGTTGACGTGTTCCACGACGAGTGCCGGTCGTGGCTCGGGCGGCCCGACGGTAGCCACGACTTGCACATCGCGATGTACCTGTGCCGGCACGGGAAGCGGCGGGAGTGGGAGTTGCTGCACGCGGTCGCGAGCGAGGGCGTCGCTGCGAAGGGTCTGGGCGGCAGGGGTGTGTTGGGGACCGTGGTGAGCAACCGCTGGGGGGCCGAGAACCCGTTCGCCGTGCCGTTCCTGGCCCTCGCGCTCGGGCAGACGGAAATGACCGGCGGCCGGTACATCGGGGGGAAGACGCTGCCGTTCTCGAACGCCGACGCGGCGTGCGAGAAGCTCCAGAAGCAGGTGGGCAAGGACTTCGGGTACGACCCCGCCGCCCCGGCCGCCGAGCGGTTGGCCGCCGTCGCCAAGGCCCGCGTGTGGTGGGACGCCGAGGGGAAAGTGAAATACACCTTCGAGTCCATCGAGAAGAGCACGGCCCGCAATCCGGCGGCAGGAGCGAAGAAGTGACACGCCCGGCCCGGCCGACTCTGGATTCCCATCGGCGGCGGTCGGCGAGGTCGGAGGGGGCCGCCGCTGAAGGCCGGGTGGATTTGGGTTCGGGGGCCGGGGGCACCGTAAGCCGGCAGTTCGCCAGCGACTTGGCGGCATCCTCGGCTCGGTGTGCCCTGGATGCCGAACCCGGCACGGTGGCCGACGGCGGGGGCGGGCAGGCTTTTCCTCCGTACTATGTCACTCGCGGCCCCCGGTGCCGCTGAGCTTGGCGTTCGGCGAAAGAGGGCCCGCGGATGGCGGAGGCCGATGCGAACGCGGGCGTCCGCCAGCACCTGCGGCGGTTCTTCGCCGGACACGCCTGCGAGGGACGCCAGTGGACGCTCGGCCGTGCCGCCGGGAGTTGCCCCGGCTGCGGGTAGCCGAGTTCGCCCCCGGCCCGAAGACCGGGCTGTGGGTGTACGCCACCGTCGGGGCGTGGGAGGCCCGCGACGACCCGCGGCTGGAGTTCCTAATTGTCTCGCCCGAGCGGGACCAGCGGCACGTCGAGTTGGTCACGATGGTCGCCTGGTATCACGGGCGGCGCGGCCTGGGCACCGGGCACACTCTGCCCATCGGGACGCCGTGGCTGCCGGGGTCGGCGTGTGAGTTCTTTCTGGTGTCGCGGCCGTACCCGTTCGGCCCGGATCTGGAGGTGTGCGACTTGGCCGATTGGCCCCTGCACGTCCTCTGGCTGCTGCCGATCACGGCGGCCGAGCGGGACTTCAAGGTGCGGGAGGGCGTCGAGGCGCTGGAGCAGCGGTTCGACGCGTGCGGGCTGGAGTACTGGGTTCCGGGCCGCGCCTCGGCGGTGCCGCCCCAGAAGCCGAAGTGGTAGGGGTGCCCCTCGTGGGTACCCGGCCCCGGCCCCCCGCCGCGGGACTGAGCCGCTACACCTTCACGAGGACCGCTCGACCCGCGTGGTTCGGCGGAAGACCCGAACCGGGCGTGCAGCCGACGGCGAGTTGCGAGTTCACCGGAGGGAGACGCGAATGGCGGTCGCCGGCCTCAAATACGTCGCGGGGTTCGTGGCCGAGCCGGACGAGGCCCTGCTGCTCGCCGCCGTTGATGCCGAGCCGTGGCTTGCCGACCTGAAGCGGCGGGTCCAGCACTACGGCTACGGCTACCGCTACGACTACAAGGCCCGCAAGGTCGATCCGACCATGCACCTCGGCCCGCTGCCGGCGTGGGCGCAGCCGTTGGCGAACCGGCTCGTGGCCGACGGACACCTGGTCGCCGACCCGGACCAACTGATCGTCAACGAGTACGAGCCGGGCCAGGGCATCGCCGCCCACGTCGATTGCGTTCCGTGCTTCGGCCCGGTCGTTGTTTCCCCCACCCTGGTCGCCGTGCGTCATGGAGTTGTCCGCGGTCAAAGGCGATGGGGCCGAGTCGCTGCTGCTGGAGCGTGGCAGCCTTCTGGTACTGGCGGGCGAGTCGCGGTACAACTGGCGGCACGCCATCCCCGGCCGCAAGACGGACAGGACCGGCGGGCAGGTGCTGCTGCGGGCACGGCGGGTGTCGCTGACGTTCCGCACAGTCATCGTCGTGGGTAGCGAGACGCCGAACTCGGCGCTGCGGCAGGCGGCGGGGCCGCACTGGTCAGGATGGGTTCACCCTCACTCGCGGCCCCGGCTGCCGAGCCAGGTCGTTAGGCGGAGGTGCGGGTGGAGGACCAAGTAGTTTGCCCCGAGTACGGCCGGCAGGGCATCGGCCTCGCTTGCACCCACGTCGCGCATGCGGTCGATAGCGGCGAGCCGGTCGGGTTCTTCTGGGGCGACGATGTGGACACCGCCCGCCCCGACGCGTGGTGCCGGGCGTGCGAACGGGCGCTGCGCGCGGTGCCGGCTGGTCAGTCCACCGAGGCGTGGTTCGCGGCCTGCGATTACAAGGTGCTCTGCGTGGCGTGCTGGGACTCGTCTAAGCACCGCCTGCGCGGGCCGCGGCGGTAGCCCAGACGCCGAGCCAGGCACGGCACCCGACACCGGGGTGCCGCAGGCTGAACACCTGGCCGCGGTCGGCCGTCACGTCCGCCTTGTGCGCGCGCCGGGCTAACAAGAGTCGCCTGCGGCGGAGCCTTGATCCGGGATGTCCGACCACGGCCGGGTGCTGAGAACCCGCCAGCCTACGCAAGCGGCTCGCCAGTCGTGCCGCGAAGCGCGTGGCCCCCAACGCCCCCGGCTCGCCTTGCCCCACTTGGGGTGGGCGCGGTGGGGTGGGCTGTGGATACAATGCGCCACCATCACAGACGCCCCAGACCGCCCACCCGGTGAGGCGCGGCGGGGCCGGTTCTTTTGGAGTGGCTCACGACATGGCGGCACCCGTCCTCGCGGACTCCTACAACCGCGACGTTCTCGAGCAAGAATACCTCAAGTGGCAGGCCGAGCCGGCGTCGGTCGACCCGACCTGGCAGGCCTTCTTCGCCGGGGCCGAGTTCGCCGGCAACGGCACCCAGCAGCGCGTCGAGGCGCTGCCCAGGGCCGCCCTCGGGGCCGGAGGCGGGGCCAGCGCCGCCGACTTGCGGCTGCAAACCGGCGTCGTCCGGCTCGTCTTCTGGTACCGCCAGACCGGCCACCTCCAGGCCCACACCGACCCCCTCCAGGACGCCCCGCCACCGCCGTTGCCGACGCTCCAACTCGCCAACTTCGGCCTCTCGGACGCCGACCTCGACACCGTAATCGACTCGTCGATGATCTTCGGCTCCACCGACCGCATGCCGCTGCGCGACCTCGTCGGGCTGCTCAAGGCGACCTACTGCGGCAAGGTCGGCGTCGAGTTCATGCACATCGA
This sequence comes from Fimbriiglobus sp., assembly GCA_025352585.1. Classification (GTDB taxonomy): domain Bacteria; phylum Planctomycetota; class Planctomycetia; order Gemmatales; family Gemmataceae; genus Fimbriiglobus. Next base: position 2,430 of record JANXTD010000366.1, on the reverse strand, counting down.
CGACTACGAGAAGCGCGCCTGGCTGGCCGCCCGCATGGAGCCGGCCCGCAACAACACCGCCTTCGGCCTCGCCCAGAAGTACCGCTTCCTGATGACCCTGCACTACGCCACGATGTTCGAGCAGTACCTGCACACCAAGTACGTCGGCCAGAAGCGCTTCAGCCTCGAAGGCGGCGAGACCCTGATGCCGATGCTCGACGCCGTCGTCGAGCGCTCGCCCGCACTCGGCATCGAGGAGATCGTCATCGGCATGGCCCACCGCGGCCGGCTCAACGTCCTGGCGAACACCTTGCAGAAGCCGTTCGCGGCGATCTTCAACGAGTTCGAGGACGTCTACATGCCCGAGACGACCCGCGACGGCGACGGCGACGTGAAGTACCACCTCGGCTTCGGCGCGGACATCAAGACCTCGTCCGGCGGCGTCGTCCACATCTCGCTGACCCCCAACCCCAGCCACCTCGAAGCGGTCAACCCCGTCGTCGAGGGCCGCGTCCGGGCCAAGCAGCGGCAGCACGGCGACGGCGAGCGCAGCACCGGCCTGCCGCTGCTGATCCACGGCGACGCCGCGTTTGCCGGGCAGGGACTCGTCGCCGAGACGCTGAACATGGCCAACCTCGCCGGCTACCGCACCGGCGGGACGCTGCACCTGGTCATCAACAACCAGATCGGCTTCACGACCAGCCCGCGCGACGCCCGCAGCACGCAGTACTGCACCGACCTGGCGAAGTTCATCGGGGCACCCGTGTTCCACGTCCACGGCGAGGACCCCGAGGGGGCCGTCTACGCCACGCAGTTGGCGCTCGAGTACCGCCAGAAGTTCAAGGCGGACGCGGTGATCGACCTGGTCTGCTACCGCAAGTACGGGCACAACGAGGGGGACGAGCCGGCCTTCACGCAGCCGGTCGAGTACCGCAAGATCAAGGCGAAGAGGTCGCCGGCGGACGTCTACACCGCCGCGCTCGTGGCCAGCGGCGACATCAAGCCCGAGGAGGCGGCCGCGATCGACGAGGCGTTCAAGCACCGCCTCGACGACGCCCTGACCGGCGTGAAGGGCGAGATCAAGGCCGGCAAGCCCAAGAGCAAGCGCATGGCCGGCTTCACGCAGCGCTGGAAGGGCTTCTCGAAGGAGTACAGCCACGATCGCGCGAACACCGCCATTACCCCCGAGGCCGCGACGCGCATCGCCGAGCAGTTCGTCCAAGTGCCCGACGGCTTCCACTGGCACCCGACCATCCAGAAGCTCGCCGAGAGGCGTCGGGCGTCGGTCCTCGGCGGCGGCAGCGACATCGACTGGGCCACCGGCGAAGCCCTCGCCTTCGGCAGCCTCGTGCTCGACGGCGTGCTCGTCCGCCTGAGCGGCCAGGACTGCCGGCGGGGCACCTTCAGTCACCGGCACTCGTCGTACTTCGACCAGGAGGACGGCAAGCCGACCTGCCCGCTGGCGAACCTCGACCCCGCCGCGGGGCTGTTCGAGGTCTACGACAGTTCGCTCTCGGAAGCGGCGATCCTGGGCTTCGAGTACGGCTTCACGCTCGACGAGCCGAACGCACTGGTCATGTGGGAGGCGCAGTTCGGCGACTTCGTCAACGGGGCGCAGGTCATCACCGACCAGTTCATCGCGTCCGGTGAGTCGAAGTGGAACCGCTCCAGCGGCTTGGTGATGCTGCTGCCACACGGCTACGAGGGCCAGGGGCCGGAGCACTCCAGTGCGCGGCTCGAACGCTTCCTACAACTGTGTGCGGAAGACAACATCCAGGTCTGCAACTTCACGACGCCGGCGAACTACTTCCACGGCCTGCGCCGCCAGGTGAAGCGCAACTTCCGCAAGCCGCTCGTGGTGATGACGCCCAAGAGTCTCCTGAGACTCGCCGCGGCGACGAGTCGCACGGAGGACTTCACGCAGGGCTACTTCCAGGAAATCCTTGGCGACGCGACGGCCGACCCCAAGGCGGTGACGCGGGTGGTGCTGTGCAGCGGCAAGGTCTACTACGAGTTGCCGGCGAAGCGCGAGCAAGAGAAGGCGGGCCACGTCGCCATCCTGCGGATGGAGCAGTTCTACCCCTGGCCGGAGGAGCAGTTGAAGGCGGAGCTGGTGAAGTACCCGGCGGCGACGGAGTTCGTCTGGTGCCAGGAGGAGCCGCACAACAACGGCGGCTGGTCGTTCGTCGAGCCGCGCCTGCGGGGGATCACGACGAAGCCGTTCGAGTACGTCGGCCGCGACCCCGGCGCGAGTCCCTCGACGGGGTCGCTGTTCGTCCACAAGCACGAGCAGGCGGAGTTGGTCGAGGCGGCGATCCTCAAATCCGTGCCGCACTTCGTGCTGGCGAAGAAGAAGGCCGACGTGGCGTCCACCGCCCCGGTCATCACGAACGCCGCGGGCGTGGGCGGCTAAAAAGGCGAGCCGGAAGCGTGAGCGACCGGAGTCTGCAC
>JANXTD010000335.1 GCA_025352585.1 Fimbriiglobus sp. | reverse complement strand
CGTTGCCGTGCGGGCTGTCGGCGACGACGTGGTAGCCGCCCTTGACGAACTTCAGCGTGCCGTGCGAGCCGCGAATCACTTCCTCCTGCGGGTAGGCGCTCGTCGTCGTGCCGGTGAGCAGCAGGTGCGCACTCTCGAAGTCGGCGGTCAGCGTGCCGACATCGGGGACACTGCGGCCGTCGCGCTCGTGGAACAGCCCGCCGGATGCTGTGACCCGTGCCGGCAATCGCAAGCCGCCGGCGAAGAGGAGGCGCGTCAGCGGCGTCACGAAGAGGTCGGTGAACGGCCCGGAACTCAGGGTGCCCTCGCAACGCCACTGCGCGAACGCCGCCGGGCTGAACGGCAGTTCGCCGGGCGTCGGGCCGAGGGCATCGCCGTTCACGTCGAAGCCGTGGCCGAGGAACAGGTCCCAGTCGATCGTCTTGGGCGTCATCGTCGGCGTGACGCGGTAGAAGCGCCAGCTGCCGCGGGCGTCGTTGCGGTACACGCCGGCGCTCAGGTGCGACACGCGGCCGAGTTTGCCGGCGTGCAGCAAGTCGCGCGCGGCGGCCCAAACGGGGTCGGCCAGCGCCGGCGTGCCGACCGCCAGGACGCGGCCGTGCCGGGTCAGCGCGTCGGTCACGGCCACGGCTTCGGCGGCGGTGCGGGTCAGTGGCGTCTCGCAGAACACGTCCTTGCCCGCCGCGACCGCGTCGAGCGTCATCCGCGCGTGCCAGTGGTCGGGCGTCGAGATGCACACCGCGTCGATGTCGGCGGCGTCGAGAACCCGGCGGTAGTCTTTGGTGACGTGCGCCCGGTCGCCGGCGTCGAGGCCGCACTTCTTGGCCGCCGGGTGCAGCCCCTGCGAGTAGCGGCGGCGGACGGTCGCGCCGCCGTGGGTTTGTTCGTACTCGTCGTCGTGGCCGTCCCACACGTCGCACACGGCCGCGGCGACGACCGGCTTGCCCTCGCCGGAAAGCTTGGTGACGAGGTGCAAGTGGGCCTGCGCCCGCGCCCCGCAGCCCAGGAAGCCGACGCGCAGGCGGGCGTTGGCCCCGGCGACGGCGGCGTAGCTGCGCGCGGGCAAACTCATCGCCCCGACGCCGAGCGCGGCGGCCCCGGTGGCGCGCAGGAATCGGCGGCGATCGACCGGCTTGTGCTCGACGTTCGTCTCGGCCATTGGCGTGGCGACCTCCCCCGACCCGGCAACGCTGCGGAACCTTGGCCCATTCTATCGCGTCAAGTTCAGAAGAGTCCGGTTGATAATCGCCGGCCAACGAAATAGGATTGGGGCGCGTTACGCACTCCGTGCCGACCGCGCCCCCGCCCCACCGCCCGCTCTCCGGGAGACCCCGTCATGATTCCCCGCTGCCGCTTCGCCGCACTCCTCCTCGCGCTCCTGATCGGGGCCGCCGGCACGGGCGCGGGCCAGGACAAGAAGGACGACCCCAAGAAGAAGGTCGACCCGAAGGCCGACGCGAAGCTCGAGGAGATGAAGAAGGACGACCCCAAGAAGGACGCCAAGGACGCGGCCAAGAAGGACGACGAGGACCAGGCGACGAAACTCCAGGCCTACGCCGACAAGGCCCGCGGCGAGCCGGTGTCGTTCAAGAGCGTCGACGGCGTGAAGCTCTCCGGCCTCTTCTACAAGGCGATGGACGCCGCGAAGCCGGTCGTGCTGATGCTGCACGACTACAAGGCCAACCCCTCCGAGGTCGTCTGGGAGGACACCGCCAAGCTCTGCCTGGCGAGGGGCTTCAACGTGCTGCGCTTCGACTTCCGCGGCCACGGCAAGAGCACCGAGGTCGTCCCCGGCGAGTTCTGGGTGCGCAACGAGAACCGCAACCTCATCAACGGCGGCGCGGCGGCGAACGTCGCCACGAAGACGACCATCAAGTTCGCCGACTTCAAGCAGCCCTACTTCCCGATGCTCGTCCAGGACATCGCCGCGGCCCGCAACTACCTCGACCAGCTCAACGACTCGAGCACGGTCAACACGAGTACCGTCTACCTGCTGGGCGTCGGCGACGCGGCCGGGCTGGGGTTCCTGTACATGGCGAGTGAGTGGTCGCGCGAGCGCATCAAGCCGAACGTGCCGGTCCCCCCGCAGTACGTCAGCCCGCGCCGCGCCCTGTTCCCGTCGGCGGAGCCGGCCGGCCCGGACATCGGCGGCGCGATCTGGCTCGGCCCGACCCGCAACAATTCCATCCCGCTGGCCGGCCTCAAGGACTGGTGCCTCAACGCGGCGACGGTCGAGTTACGCTCGCAGACCCGCATGCTGTTCCTGTACGGCGAGAAGGACCCCAGGGCGTCGGCGTTCGCCAAGCAGCTCTACAAAGACGTGCTGATGATCGAGAGCAAGTTCGGCCCGAACGGCATGAGCCTGTCGAAGCCCGAGTTCACCTCGTACTACCGCGACATCAAGGGCAGCGCCAGCGTCGGGACCAAGCTGCTGGGCAACAACCTCGGCACCGAGAACCTGATCAGCGTCTTCTTGAAGGACATCGACAAGGACCGCAGCACCAAGACGCGCAAGAACCGCGAGTGGGACAAGCCGCTCTGGATCAACGTGACCGACTACGGCCTCTGCAACTGACCCGGCCACCGTCCGCGGCCGCCGAAGGGTTCCGCCGCGTCCCCTACGCTTTCGGGCCGAAGAGCTTCGCCCACAGGCCGCGACGGGGGGGCGGCTCCATGGCGGCGGCGCGGCAGCCGGCCACGGCCCGCGCCAGCACGGCGGCGTTCTTGGGGCGGTCGGCGGCGTCCGGCGACAGGCAGGCCTTCGCCAGTGCGACGACCGGCGCGGGGCCGCCGCAGGCGTCGAGTTGGGCGTGGACCGACGCCAGGTCGCCGGAGCGGACCCGCTTCAGAATCGTCGAGACCTTGCCCTTGTGCGGGTGCCGGCCGGTCAGCAGATAGAACAAGATACCGCCGAGGCCGAACACGTCGCTCTGCTCGGTCGCCTCGCCCGCGCCGCTGGCTTGCTCGGGCGACATGTACGCCGGGGTGCCGATCGCCAGGCCCTCGGCGGTGTGGCTCAGGTTGGCGACGACCATTTGCGTGGTGCCGTCGCCGTCGCGCGGGTCGGCCCCGGCGGCGCGCGACTGCGGCGCGGCCATCACCTTGGCGAGGCCCCAGTCGATGACCTGGGCGCGGCCGCCCTCGGAGACCAGCACGTTGCCGGGCGTCAGGTCGCGGTGGACGACGCCCTTGGCGTGCGCGTAGGCGATCGCCTGGCAGACCTTCTCGAAGAGCGCCAAGTGCGCGTCGAGGTCGGCGGCCGGCTCGCCGCGGAGGACTTCGGTCAGCGTGTGGCCGCGGATCAGCTTCATGGCCAGGAACGGCCGCCCGTCCTCGAGCCGGCCCACGTCGTGCAGCGGCGGGATGCTCGGGTGGTGGAACTGCGCGTGGATGCGGGCCTCCTGCAAGAACCGCACGACCGCCGTGGGGTCGTTGAGCTGGTCGCCGCGCAGCACCTTGACCGCGACGCGCCGGCCGAGAACCTTGTCCGTCGCGGCGTACAGGCTGCCCATGCCGCCGCTGGCGATGAAGTCGCCGATGGCGTAGCGGTGGTCGGCCACCGGCAGCGCGGCCCAGTCCCAAACCCCCTCGCCCACGGCGTGCAGGTCGGTGCGCAGCAGGGCCTCGAGCGACTGGTCGGTGACGCTCGACCGGTAGAACGGCGTGACGGGGACCATCTGCGTCTTCGGCGGCGGCGTCGGCTCGGCCATGGGATTTCCACTACGTCGGGGCGTCGGAGTCAGGCTCGACTCGCCGCTATCTTAGCTCACGCCAGCGTGCGGAGAACAGGAGGAAACTGACTCGCGTCGGGGAGAGCGTCGGCATCTCCGGCACTCGACCACGGCGGCCGGCCGATACAATCCCTGCGTTACCCCAACACGCGCGAGACCCCGGCCATGACCGTCACCGAACTGCACGCGGCCCTGTCGGCGACCGAGTCCGGCGGGCTGCACCTGATGCTGCCGACCGGCGAATTCGTGCCGGCGCACTTCCACGTCACCGAGGTCGGCCGCGTCCAGAAGGACTTCATCGACTGCGGCGGCACGCGCCGCGCGTCGGTGACGTGCCTGCTGCAAGTCTGGGTCGCCGCCGACACCGACCACCGCCTGACCGCCTCGAAGTTGGCCGGCGTGTTGGCGTTGGCCGGCCCGCTGTTGGGGTCGGGCGACTTGCCGGTGGAGGTGGAGTACGAGGGCGAGTCGGTGTCGCAGTACCCCGTGGCCGCGGCCGAGGCGACCCCACGCGGCCTGCTGCTGCACCTGGGCGTGAAGCACACCGACTGCCTGGCGAAGGAGCTGTGCGGCGTCCCGGCCGCCTGCGGCACCGCGGGCTGTTGCTAAGGCGAGCGGGGGACGATAGTCCCCCGAGTGCCCCCACGCCGGGGACACTTCCTAACATGGGGGCACTCGGGGGACTATCGTCCCCCGCTCGCCAGGAGTGCGTCCAGCACCCGGCGGAAGTTCACCGCCGTCACGCGCAGGTTGTGCCGGGCCACGAGTGTGGGGAAGTACGCATCGACGTAGCCCCGCGCCGCGGCATCTTCCCAGGCCATCGCCGGCGGGATGTCGATCGACTTCAGCAGCACGAGTTCGCACCCGGCGTCGTGGGCCGCGCATGCCGCGAGGCTGTCGCTCGTGAACTCCCACGTCTGCGGGAGTTCGACATCGTACCAGCGTTCGTAATTGACGCTCATGCTCGGGGGATTCACCACGGCCGGCGAGGGGTGCTGCCACCACTCGCGGTGACGCGTTGGTTGGCTGCTGATGTCGTCCAGCAGGACGAGCATGAAGAAGGCCGCAGTTTCGAGTGACATCATCGCCAGACAGTGGGACGCCTGTTCGCCTAGCCCATGCACCGTGTCCAGCCGCCGCACCGCCTCGACCAAGTCGCCGCCGCCGGGGACGATCAGGATGTGCGGCTCCGGCCTCGCGGCGAGCCACGCTTTGAGGCCATCCCCGAGCTTCGGGTGCTCGTAGAGGCTGCCACCTGCCTTGACGACGAGCCGGTCGGGGTGCGTCA
>JANXTD010000299.1 GCA_025352585.1 Fimbriiglobus sp. | reverse complement strand
GATCCTCAACGACGACGCGCTCCCGGTCGTGAGCATCGACAGCGTGGCCCGCTTCGAGGACGCCCCGACGGCGTTCACCTTCACGGTCACCCTGTCGAACCCCAGCAGCACCAGCGTGACCGTCGTCTACTCGACCGCCAGCGGCGTCGGCGTCACCGGGGCCACCGCCGGCAGCGACTTCACGAGCACGGGCGGCACGGTCACGTTCCTGCCGGGCGAAGTCAGCAAGACGGTCACCGTCGCGATCGCCGGCGACACCACCTTCGAGACGAACGAGACCTTCACCGTCGGGCTGAGCACGCCGTCCGGCGCGACCCTCGGGGCGAGTACCGGCACCGGGACGATCCTCAACGACGACGCCCGGCCCTCGATCTCGGTCAGCGACGCCGCGGCCACCGAGGGCACGGCCCCGAACACGCTGACCTTCACGGTGACGCTGTCGAACCTCAGCACCGAGGCGGTGACGGTGAACTACGCCGCCGCCGGGGTCACCGCGACCGCCGGCAGCGACTTCACAGCGACGAGCGGGACGCTGACCTTCGCCCCCGGCGTCACGTCGCTGACGGTGACCGTGCCGGTGCTGAACGACGCGACCGCCGAGCCGACCGAGACGCTGGCGCTGAACCTGTCGTCGGCGACGCTCTCGACCATCGCCGACGGCGTCGGCGTCGGCACCATCCTCGACGACGACCTCGCGCCGACCGCGACCGTCGCCGTCGCCGGGCCGGCCGCGGTGAGTGAGGGCAACGCCGGGCTGACGCCGCGCACCTTCACGGTGACGCTGTCGAACCCCAGCAGCAGTACGGTGACGGTCAACTACGCCACCGCCGACGGCACCGCGACCACCGCCGACGGCGACTACGTGGCCGCGACCGGCACGCTGACCTTCGCCCCCGGCGAGACGACCAAGGCCGTCACCGTTTACGTCGTCGGCGACCTCAAGACGGAGTCGAACGAGGCCTTCACGCTCGGCCTGACCGGCGCGACCAACGCCACCGCGAGTGCGGCCGTCGCGACCGCCACGATCACCAACGACGACGCGCTGCCGACGGCCTCCATCGCGTCCGCGTCGGTCACCGAGGGCGACGCCGGCACGAAGACGCTGAGCTTCACGGTCACCCTGTCGAACCCCAGCGACCAGACGGTGACGGTCAGCTACGTCACGGCCGACGGCACCGCGACGACCGCCGACTTCGACTACGCCGCCGCGGCGGGGTCCGTCAGCTTCGCCGCCGGCGTGACGACCCAGACGTTCGCCGTCACGGTCACCGGCGACACGACGTTCGAGCCGACCGAGGCCTTCACGGCCACGCTCAACGGCGCGACCAACGCCACGGTCCCGCCCGCCACCGCGACGGCGACCGGCACGGTCCTCAACGACGACACGGTGCCGACGATCTCCGTCAGCGACGCCGTCATCACGGAGAGCGACTCCGGGACCGTCATCCTGACCTACCGCGTGACGCTGTCGAACGCCAGCAGCGTCGTGGTGTCGGCCAACTACGCCACCGCCGACGGCAGCGCCACGGCCGCCGACAACGACTACGTCGCCTCCGCCGGGTCGGTCTTCTTCAACCCCGGCGTGACGACGCAGTTCGTCACGGTCGCGGTGAGCGGCGACCGCAAGTTCGAGGGCGACGAGACGCTGACGCTGAACCTGTCCGGCGCGGCCAACGGTGTCGTCGCCGACGGCACCGGCGTCGGGACGATCGCGAACGACGACGCCGTGCCGTCCGCGTCCGTCGCCGCCCCGCCCGCCGCCCCCGAGGGCAACGTCGGCCTGACGCCGCGCACCTTCACGGTCACGCTGTCGAACCCGAGTTCGCTGACGGTGACGCTCAACTACGCCACAGCCGACGGCACCGCGACCGCCGCCGACGGCGACTACCAGCCGGTCAACGGCGTGCTGACCTTCGCCCCCGGCGAGGTCACCAAGACGGTCACGGTCTACGTCGTCGGCGACCTCAAGGCCGAGTCGAACGAGGGCTTCGCGCTCAACCTGAGCGGGCCGAGCAACGCGACCGTGCTGAGCGGCACCGCGACCGCCGCCGTCACCAACGACGACGCCCCGCCGGCGGTCACCATCAGTGACGCGGCAGTCAACGAGGGCGACGCCGCGACGGCCGCGCTCACCTTCACGATTACCCTGTCGAACCCGAGCGCCACGGCCGTCACGGTCAACTTCGCCACCGCGGACGGCACCGCGACGACGGCCGACGGCGACTACCTCGGCACCAGCGGCACGCTGACCTTCGCCCCCGGCCAGGTCACCAAGACGGTCACCGTGCCGGTCAACGGCGACCGCACCTTCGAGCCGAGCGAGACGCTCACGGTCCTGCTCTCCGGGCTGACCGGCGGGGCGACCCTGGCCAACGGCACCGGCACCGGGACCGTCGTCAACGACGACGCCGCGCCGAACGCCAGCGTCGGCGACGCCGCGGTCGCCGAGGGCAACGCCGGCACCGCGACGCTGACCTTCGCCGTGACCCTGTCGAACCCGAGTTGGGTGCCGGTCACGGTGTTCTACGCGACCGCGGACGGCAGCGCGACCGCCGGCAGCGACTACGCGGCTGGCTTCGGCAGCGTCACCTTCGCCCCCGGCGAGGTCGGCAAGACGGTCACGGTCGCCGTCAGCGGGGACGCGAGCTTCGAGGCGGACGAGACGCTGACGGTCGCCCTGTCGAACTCGACCAACGCCGGCCTCGGCCGCGCGACCGGGACCGGCACGATCCTTAACGACGACGCGCAGCCGACCGCGAGCGTCGGGGCGGCGAGCGTCGCGGAGGGGGACGCCGGCGCGGCCGCGCTCACCTTCACCGTGACCCGGTCGAACCCCAGTTCCCAGACGGTCCAGGTGGCCTACGCGACCGGCGACGGCGCCGCGACCGTCGCCGACGGGGACTACTTGCCGGCCAACGGCCTGGTGACGTTCGCCCCCGGCGAGACGACTAAAACCGTGACGGTGACTGTCAACGGGGACCGCAAGTTCGAGCCGACCGAGACGGTGCTGCTGAGCCTGAGCGGGGCGTCGAACGCGACGGTCCTCGCCGGCCTGGGCACGGGCCAGGTCGTCAACGACGACGCGGTGCCGACGGCCTCCGTGGCCGACGCGACCGTGCCCGAGGGCAGCAGCGGCACCACCGCCCTGCTCTTCGTGGTCACCCTGTCGAACCCCAGCAGCAGTACGGTGACGGTCAACTACGCCACCGCCGACGGCACCGCCAACGCCGGCAGCGACTACGACGCCGCGACCGGGACGCTGACCTTCGCCCCCGGCGAGACGACCAAGGCGGTCACGGTGACCGTCCGCGGCGACACGCTGTTCGAGCCTGACGAGACGCTCACCCTCACGCTGTCCGGGGCCGCCAACGCCGGGGTCGCCCGCGCCCAGGCCGTCGGCACGATCGTGAACGACGCCGGCACCCCGACGCTGGCCGTCAGTAACGCGAGTGTCGTCGAGGGCAACGCCGGCACGTCCAAGCTGAACTTCGACCTGACCCTGTCGCGGCCGAGTGCGCGGCCGGTGACGCTGAGCTACCGCACCGTGGACGGCAGCGCCAAGGCCGGCAGCGACTACGCCGCCCTCCCGCCGACCACGCTGACCTTCGCCCCCGGCGAGGTCACCAAGTCGGTCACGGTGACCGTCAACGGCGACCGTACCTTCGAGCCGACCGAATCGCTGTCGCTGCAACTCTCGGGCGTCGCCGGGGCGACCCCGGTGCCCGGCGGCGGCGTCGGGACGGTCGTCAACGACGACGCCTCCCCCGCGCTGGCCATCGGCTCCGGCGGCGGCAACGCCCCGCAGGTGGTGACCTACGACGGGACCGCCCGCACGCCGCAGTCGTCGCTCACCGGCGCGGACGCGGCGTTCACCGGCGGCGTCCGCGTCGCGTCCGGCGACATCAACAACGACGGCGTCGCCGACACGGTCACGACGGTCGGGCCGGGCGGCGGCTCGACGGTGCGGGTCCGCGACGGCAAGACCGGCCTCGAACTGCAGAACTTCCTCGCCTTCGAGCAGTCGTTCACGGGCGGGGCCTACGTCGCGGTGGGCGACTTCAACGGCGACGGCTACGCCGACATCGTCGTCTCCGCCGACGAGGGCGGCGGCAGCCGGGTCCGCGTCCTCGACGGCAAGTCGGGCGGGGTGCTGGCCGACTTCCTCGGCATCGAGGACCTCGGCTTCCGCGGCGGTGCCCGCGTCGCCGTCGGCGACCTCAACGGTGACGGCCTGCCGGACCTGGTCGTCGGGGCCGGCTTCGGCGGCGGCCCGCGCGTCGCCGCCTTCGACGGCACCTCCCTGCGGCCCGGCCAGGCCCCCGTCAAGCTCTTCGCGGACTTCTTCGTCTTCGAGGAGAGCCTGCGCAACGGGGTCTTCGTCGCCGTCGGCGACATCACCGGCGACGGCTTCGGCGAGCTCGTCTTCGGCGGCGGGCCGGGCGGCGCGCCGCGGGTGCTGGCCGTCTCGGGGGCCGACCTCGTCCGCAGCGGCGGCCGCCAGATGACGCCCGTCGCCAACTTCTTCGCCGGCGACCCCGCCGGCCGCGGCGGCGTCCGGGTCGCGCTGAAGGACTTCGACGGCGACGGCCGCGCCGACCTCGTGGCCGGCTCCGGCGACGGCCTCGGCTCCAAGGTGACCGTGTACCGCGGCTCGACGGTCACGCCCGCGGGCACGCCGACTGTCCTCGACGAGTTCGACGCTTTCCCCGGCCTCAACGGTGGCGTCTACGTAGGTTGAACCGAGTGACACCCGACGCGCACCCTTGGGACGCGGCGGGGTGGAGTCGTCGCCCCTGCATAAGAGGGAGTGTTCGACGCCTAACTTATGTTGCGCCACCTGGAGCCGACGATGCGTTCGTTTGTCGTAGTCATCCTGTCGCTCGCCGTCGCCGGGGCCGCGCTCGCGCAAGTCCCGGCCCCGCCGGGGCCGGGCCAACCCCCCAAGCCCAAGTTGGAGACGACGCCCAAGCCGGGGGTCGCCGAGGTCAAGCCGGTCGAGGAGCGGCTGTTCCTCGTGTACGCCCTCGAAGACCTGTACCGCGACACGTGGCCCGCGGACGCCCCGTCGCCCCGCGTCGCCTCCAGTTCCGAGGCCCGGCGGCTACGCGCGAACCAGCGGAAGCTCGCCGATCAACTCCGGTACCACATGACCGCCCGCAAGTTCGACCCGGAACTGATCGACCTGTTCGACCGCTACCGCAAGCTCCTGGACACGGCCGAGGACCTCGCCAAACAACTCGGGGACCGCGAGGACGTTTACGCGGCCCCGCTGGTGAAGCTGACCGCCGCTTACGTCAAGGAAGAGGAACTCCGGCAACTCAAGGCCAACGCCGAGGTCACCAACACGGCGGTCGAGGCCGGCACGCGGGTCGGCGGCCGGCTCTTCGCGGACCCGATCGACATGGCCATCGGCGGACTCTTCGCCGGGTTCGGCAAATCGATGGCGCTACAGATGGAACTCAAGCCCGAGCGCGAGAAGGCCCGCCAACAACTGTCGGAGGATATTAAGGCGCACCACGCCAAGTACGGGCCGAGCCTGTCGGCGGATGTCGCCGAGCTAGGACAGAAGTTCTTTCTCAAGTTCGACGCCACGCGGCAGGACGAGTTGACGCACGCCGGAAAAGTCGTCGCGGGCTTGGCCGGGAAGTACCAGTGGTCGGCGGAGGAGTGCGAGCTCGACCCGGCCCGCCCGGCCTCGAAGTGGACGAAAGAGGCGCGGCCGCGCGACCCGTTCCGCGCCAAGCAGGCGGCCCAGGCGTTGCCCCCGCCGAAGGACCGCGAGGGGGCCGACCGGTGCGTCGCGGCCGCGAAGGAATGTCTCGCGGTCGTGAACTTGGTGCCGCCCGCGCAGGCGAAATCGACCTCAGAAGTCTACCGCTTCTACCGGGCGCTGTTCTGCGGCCAGGCGGGGCAGCAGGCCAACGCCGCCGCGGCCGAGCAGATCGGCGCGGCCGGGTTCAAGGTTGCCAATGCCAAAGCCCCGCCCGCCGCGGCCACCGCCGTCGCCGCCTGGGAGCGGTACAGTACCTACGAGTCCGACACCAAAGACGGCCGAGGGGTCGTCCTCCACTACCGACTGCTGGCGTGCGTCTACGCCGGCAAGCTCCCCCAGGCGTATGGCTTCGCCAAGAAGGCCTCAGGCGTCACCCAAAACCTCAACCCCGAGTTCTGGTACGACGCCGCCCGCGTCTGTAGCCTCTCGGGCGACGTGCCGAACGCGCTGTTCTGCCTCAGGAGGGCCGTCGGCCTGGGGCTGAAGAAAATGGACGAGGCGCGGGCGACCCCCGACCTCGACACGCTCCGTCTGAAAGACCCCGTCGGCTTCAACGCGGTCACCGCCGGCCGCTGACCGCGTGGGTGGGGTTGATCGACCCGTCGGACCTGCCAAGTGCCCGAGGCTCCGCCTGCGGCGGGGCCACGGAATCCCCTGCGTGCCCCTGTCGCCTCACCTGAACCGCTGCCACTTCCCCATGACTTCTGTCGCCGCTGCCGAATTGGGCAGTCGGCGGCATCACACTTGCGTTCTCCATATTTTAGACACGAAACCGACCCGGTTCGTCCGCGAATGCGGCAGCCGGTGCCAACTCTCCCAGCAGCCGTCGCCACTTCCCGTGGCACGAGGAGTCGCCGATGTCTCTTGTCCGGCCCCAGGCCCGGCCGACCCCGAGCCTCAACGGTACTTCGACCCCCAAGCCCCGACTCTTCGACGGCTACGCCGCCCACCCCACCGCCTGGGACGAACTCTTCGACCGCCACGGCACCCCCCACGGCCACTGCGCCGCCCTCGTCGAGCGCCTCGGCAAACTGCACGCCCCCGAGTTCCTGTCGAAGCGCACCAGCGCCGACCTCGCCTTCGTCAACCAGGGGATTACGTTTAGCGTCTACAACGACCGCCGCGGCGTCGAGAAGATCTTCCCCTTCGACCTGATGCCGCGCACGATCCCGGCCAGCGAGTGGGCCTGCCTCGAAGCCGGCCTCGTCCAGCGCGTCAAGGCGCTGAACCTGTTCCTCCACGACGTGTACCACGACCAGCGGATTTTGCGCGAGGGGGTCATCCCGACGGAACTCGTGCTGGGGTCGAAGGGCTTCCGGCCGGAGATGGTCGGCTTCACGCCGCCGGGCGGGGTCTACGTCCACATCTGCGGCACCGACCTGATCCGCGACACCGACGGCGAGTTCCTGGTCCTCGAAGACAACGGCCGCACGCCGAGCGGGGTCAGCTACGTCCTCGAGAACCGCGCGGTGATGAAGAAGGTCTTCCCGCAACTGTTCGCCGACATCCGCGTCAAGCGCGTCGAGGACTACCCGCTGCGCCTGCGCGAGGCGCTGGCGTCGGTCGCCCCGGCCGGGGCCGACGAGTCGCCGTGCATCGTGGTCCTGTCGCCGGGGCAGTACAACTCGGCGTACTTCGAGCACAGCTTCCTGGCCCGGCACATGGGCGTCGAGTTGGTGTTCGGGGCCGACCTGTTCGTCCAGGACGACATCGTGTACCTCAAGACGACCCGCGGGCCGCAGCGGGTGGATGTCATTTACCGCCGGCTCGACGACGACTTCCTCGACCCGGAGACCTTCCGCGCCGACAGCTTGCTCGGCGTGCCGGGGCTGTTCAAGGCGTACCGCGCCGGCAACGTCACGCTCGCCAACGCGGTCGGCACCGGGGTCGCCGACGACAAGGCGGTCTACCCGTACACCGAGGCAATGATTCGCTTCTACCTCTCCGAGGAGCCGATCCTGCGGAACGTGCCGACGTACATCTGCGCCAAGCCCGAGGACGCCGCCTACGCGCTGGACCACCTG
The DNA here is from genome assembly GCA_025352585.1 of Fimbriiglobus sp. Lineage (GTDB taxonomy): Bacteria > Planctomycetota > Planctomycetia > Gemmatales > Gemmataceae > Fimbriiglobus. The sequence goes on along the minus strand of JANXTD010000299.1, from coordinate 1,560 downwards.
GACGAGTTGGTCGTCAAAGCCGTCAACGAGTCGGGCGGTTACGGCATGCTGATGGGGCCGTACTCGACCGCGGCGCAGCGGGCCGAGTTCGCGTCGAAGATTCGCGCCGACCCGCGGAATTACGTCGCCCAGCCGGTCGTAACGCTGAGCACCTGCCCGACCTGGACCGAAGAGGGGGCCGCGCCGCGCCACGTCGATTTGCGCCCATACATCATCAGTGGCCGGGACACGTGGGTGCTGCCCGGCGGCCTGACCCGCACGGCGTTGACGAAGGGTTCGCTGGTGGTGAATTCGAGCCAGGGCGGCGGCTCCAAAGACACGTGGGTTCTGGAGGGCGACCGATGATCTCCCGCGTCGCCGAGCACTGCTTCTGGCTGGCCCGCTACCTCGAACGCGCGGAGAACACCGCGCGGGTGCTGGAGGTCAACCACACCTTACTCCTGGACTTCCACGTCCCCGTCGAGCAGCAGTGGCGGCCGCTGTTGATCATCTCGGGGGTCCACGACTACGAGGGCGCACCCACGGCGGAGGGCGTGCAGGAGTACATGACTTGGGACCGCGACAACCCGTTCAGCATCGCCTCGTCGCTGGCTTGGGCGCGCGAGAACGCCCGCATCATCCGCGAGGTCATCTCGGGCGAGATGTGGGAGCGGATGAACTACTACCACCTCTGGATGCAGAACCCCGAGGGCCGCGGGCTGTACGACGCCAACCGCAGCGAGTTCTACGCCGAGGTGCGGCGCATCAACCAACTGCTGCACGGCATCGCCGACGCGACCATGAGCCACGGCGAGGCCTGGGAGTTCTTCAAGCTCGGCACGTACCTCGAGCGCGCCAGCCAGACCGCGCGCATCATGGACGTGAAGTACCACACGCTCTTGCCGCAGGTCGAGGACGTGGGCAGCCCCATTGACAACGCCCACTGGGTGGCGATCCTGATGAGTTGCTCCGGCAGCGAGCCGTTCTACAAGAAGCCCCGGCCGACGCCGATCGACCCCGGCTCCGCGGTGGCGGAGTTCCTGATCTTCGACGAGCAGTTCCCGCGCTCCGTGCGCCGCTGCCTGCGCGACTGCCTGGAGGCGACCGCTGCCGCCGCGGGTAACGCTCCCGGCCGCGAAGTCACCGAGCCGGAGCGCTTACTCGCGGAACTGCTCGCCGACCTCGACGCCCGCAACATCCCCGACGTGATCCGCGAGGGGCTGCACGAGACGCTCACCCGCGTGGTGGATGCTGTGCACGACATCGGCGCGGCCGTCCACGAGGCGTTCTTCGCCGCCGCGGTGCGCACGACGCAGCGCCAGTGCGCCGTGAAACTGCCGACCCCGGTGACCGCCGGGATGACGCAGACCCAGAGCCAGTCGTAGTGCGGTTCGCGGCCGGTCTTCCGGCCCTAGGCCGGTCTTCTGTAGCTGGCCGCTGTGAGGCCGGTCTTACTGCCTCTATGGCTGACCTCCGCCACGGGAAGGAAGACCGGCCTCACAGCGGCCAGCTACAGAAGACCGGCCTAGGGCCGGAAGACCGGCCGCGAACCGCACTACGACTGGCTCTGGGTCTGCGTCA
>JANXTD010000294.1 GCA_025352585.1 Fimbriiglobus sp. | reverse complement strand
GAGACGAATCACAGGATGTCACCTGGAACTGCACTAGGCATACTGTTCAGTCAGCTGGGTAAGGCGACGCAGGCGCAGACCGAGTATCACGCCGCCATCGCAGTTCAGGATAGGCTCGTCGCTGACTTCCCCGCCGTCCCCTTGTACCGCAGCGACTTGGCGAGGAGCCGAAATAACTTGGGCATCCTGCTGAGCGATCAGGGCAGGGCGGCGGAGGCCGAGGCCGAGTACCGGGCCGCACTGGCGATTCGGGAGAAGCTGACGGTCGATTGCCCCGCCGTACCCGAGTACCGCTGCAACCTAGCTAACTGCCGCGGCAACTTGGGAAACCTACTCGATCACCTCGGCAAGCGAACCGAGGCAGAGGCCGAGCATCGAGCCGCGCTGGCGCTACGGCAGGGACTCGTCACTGACTTCCCTGCGGTTCCCAAGTACCGCAGCGACTTGGCGATTAGCCGTAACAAACTGGGGGGCATCCTGTTGCGCGGCCATGGCAGGGCGACGGAGGCCGAGGCCGAGTACCGCGCCGCCATCGCGCTCCTGGAGAGTCTCGCCACCGACTCCCCCGCCATACCCGATTACCGCGCCCGCCTGGCGAACAGCCGCGACAGCCTAGGCATCCTGCTCAAAGGCCAGGGCAGTGCGGTGGAGGCGGAGGCCGAGTACCGCGCCGCCATCGCGCTCCTGGAGAGGCTCGCCACCGACTCCCCCACCGTACCCAATTACCGCAGCAACCTCGCGCACAGCCGCGCCGTCCTGGGTATCCTGCTCGATGACCTCGGTAGACTACCCGAAGCCGCAACTGAGTACTGGGCCGCGTTGGCTCTCCGGGAGAGGCTCGTCGCCGACTTCCCCACCATCCCCGCGCATCGCAGCGACCTGGCGACCAGCCGCAAGCTTGTCGCGGGCTTGGAGGCGAAGCACCCCCGCCCCCTCGAACTCGCCCCGCCGCCGCGGCCGGCGAAGTAAGCCGGACCGTGGTACAATGCCCACGCCCCAACCCCACGAGGTTCCCGTCATGACCCTGACGATCCCCGACCGCACAATTGCCGCAACCTTCGCCGCCGCCACCGGCACCGGTCTCGAAGTCCGCGGCCCCGACGGCCAACTCCTCGGCCGCTTCCACCCCGCGCCGCGGCCTGGGATGTCCTTCCCCGAACTGGGAATCACCGACGACGAGTTGGACCGCGAAATCGCCGACCCGAACACTCAGTGGGTGACCGCCGAAGTCGTCAACGCCCGGATGCGCGAACTGCGGGGCCAGAAGTGACCTACCGAGTAATCTGGGTCGCGGCGTTGCTCGACCGGCTCGCCGAATTCTACCTCGCCGCAGACCCGACCAACCGGGACCGGATGGCCGTCGGCGTCGAGCGCTTCAACGAGCGACTGGCGGCCGACCCGCTGGCGGTCGGTGAGTCGCGGATGGGCGGCTACCGGGTGGCGTTCCCGCCAATGCTTTGCGTCTACTTCCGCGTCGATCCGGCTGGCCGCGCCGTCTGGATCACGCGAGTCACCCGTTATGGTTCGTAGCCAGCGGACTCCGGTCGCTCACGCCTTCGGCTCGCCTACACTAGCGGCATGACTACAGCCCTCATCGTCGGCGGCGGACTCGCGGGGCTGGCCGCCGCCTCGGCACTCGCCCGGCGGGGGGTTCGCGTGACGGTCCTCGAGTCGCGGCCGCGACTCGGCGGGCGGGCCGGGTCGTTCCCCGACGCCGCGAGCGGGCAACTCCTCGACGCCTGCCAGCACGTCAGCATGGGCTGCTGTACGAACCTCAGCCACTTCGCCCGCACCGTCGGCATCGACCACCACCTCGAGCCGCAACCGGTCCTGTACTTCCTGACGCCCGACCGCCGGGTGAGTCGCTTCAAGGCCGACCCGTGGCCCGCGCCGTTCCACCTCGGCCGGGCACTGCTCGGGGCGCACTACCTCACCCCGGTCGAGAAGTTGCGCGTCGCCTACGGCCTGCTCATGCTGCGGCAAACGGCCACCGACGCCGACCCGCCGCTGCGGCCGTGGCTCGACGCGCACCGCCAAACGCCGCGCACCATCGACCGCTTCTGGGGCATCGTGCTGACGAGTGCGCTGAACGAGACCGTCGATCGCGTCGGGCTGAAGTACGCCCGCAAGGTCTTCGTCGAGGGCTTCATGGCCCACCGCGACGGCTTCACCGTCGAGGTCCCGCGCGTGCCGCTCGGCAAGCTCTACGGCGACGAGCTGCGCGACTTCTTCACCCGCCACGGCGTCACCGTCCGCGCGAACGCCGGGGTGAAGTCGCTGCTGCCCACGGCCGACGGCGGCGGTGTCATGGGGGTGTCACTGCGCGACGGCACGAGCCTGAGCGCCGACGAAGTGGTGTTGGCGGTGCCCTTCGACCGCGTCCTGGCGCTGCTGCCGGAGCCGTGGGCGGAGCTGGAGTGCTTCGCCGCCGCCGGCCGACTCACGCCGTCGCCGATCACGAGCGTTCACCTGTGGTACGACCGCCCGCTGACGCCGTTGCCGCACGCCGTCTTCGTCGATTGCCTCGGCCAGTGGCTGTTCAACCGCGGCGAGACCTCGCCCGGCGAGTTCTACGCCCAAGTCGTCGTGAGCGCCGCGCGGCCGCTGAAGGGCTTGGGCGGGGCGGAGGTCGAGCGGCGCGTCGCCGAGGAGCTATCGCGGCTCTTCCCCGTCGGCGCGAAGCTACTGCGGGCCAAGGTCGTGACCGAGCACACCGCCACCTTCAGTGCCGTCCCCGGCGTCGACGACCACCGCCCGGCGCAAGCGACTCCGGTTCGGAACCTGACGCTCGCCGGCGACTGGACGCGCACCGGCTGGCCGGCGACGATGGAGGGGGCGGTGCGCAGCGGCTACCTCGCGGCCGGGGCGATCCTGGGCCGCCGCGGCGACCCGACGCCGTGCCTGCAACCGGACTTGGGCGACCGGGGGGCCGCGGTTTCCGTTTAATGACGCTGCCGAGTCCGCCCACGTCCATTAGCAGAGGCGTTACCATGAGCCAGGCCGTCTCCCCGATCCTGCGCGAGTGCCACCGGCTGCGTCGGCACCTGCGCGACCTGCAAAGCGAAATCGACTTGGGGCCGCGGGTGCTGAAAATCCAGCAGAAGGCCCTCGCCGACGCCGACGCCGCCCACGCGGAGCACCACGCCAGCATCAAGCGATGGAAGCTGAAGCAGAAGGACGACGAGGGCGGCCTCAAGACGACCGAGACGCGGCTTCTCAAAGTGCAGACCGACCTGAACGGGGCGACCTCGAAGAAGGAGTTCGACGCCAAGAACATCGAGATCGCCACGGCGACCGCCCGCAAGGGCGAGCTCGAAGACGCCATCCTGAATGCTTTGGGCGAGGTCGAGGAGCGCACCGCCGCGGTCCCGGCCGTCGAGTCGCAGTGGGCCGCCGCGCAAGCGACCTTCCAGGCCCAGCGAGTCGAAGCCGCCGAGCGCCTGGCGCGGCTGCTCGCCGACCAGGCCGAGTCGGTGGAGACGCTGGCGGTGACCGAGGCGAAGATCCCGCCGGAGCACCGCAACCAGTACAACCGCATCGTCAAGAGCTACGGCCCCGACGGCCTGGCCCCCGTCCACGGCCGGACGTGCATGAACTGCAAGACGAGTCTCACCGAGCAGCAGAAGACGAGCCTCTCCGGCGGCGCGTTCGTCTGCTGCCCGCAGTGCGGCCGCGCGCTGTACTTGCAGGAGTAGACGCCCCGCCTCGCCGCCTCGCCACTCCTCCCCGCCGGGCCGAACCATGCCGACCGACGCCAAGCCGCTGTTTCGGCCCGAGGCCGTGCGGCCGAAGGTCCGCGCGTTCGCCCTGCCGCCGCACGCCGACCGCGGCAAGATCGCCAAGTGGGCCAAGATGTTCACCGGCAGCGGGAGGGTCAAGTTCAAGGAGACCGAAGTCCGCGACGAGTTCCGCGACGACATCTACCGCGACGTACTCGGCGACGTGACGGTGTCCGAAACCCCGGAGGCGTACTCGTTCAAGAAGGAGCTGTTCGTCGAGGCGGCCGGCACCTACGCCGACGCCGGGTTCGGCCGCTTCGGCACCGGCCCCGACGCCCCGCGGCTCGTACTGGAGGGTAAGGGGCCGCTCGACCCGCTCGACCGGCCCGACGCCGTCTGCGAGGGCTTCAAGAAGCTCGCGGAGTACCACTACGGCGACGCGGCCGACGGCCTCGGCAAGCTCATCGACGTGAAAATCCTCGGCCACGTCTTCGAGCAGAGCATTTCTGACCTCGAAGAGAAGCACCGCAGCGTCACGCCCGCGGTCGCCGGGGTGGCGGCCGTCGAGCCGGGCGAGCCGACGAAGCGCAAGAAGGAGGGGGCGTTCTACACCCCCGCGTTCGTCACCCGCTACATCCCCACGGAGACGCTGGGGGACATCGTCCGCGACCGCTTCGAGCGCTACCGCGAACGCCTGGCCGCCTCGACCCAGAAGTTCGCCAAGCTCTTCGCCGACCCCAACGACCTCGAAGCGGCCGAGAAGACCGCCGCGAACCGCATCGCCTTGTGGAAGTTCTGGGCCGGCTGGCTCGAAGAACTCGAGACGATCCGCATCGTCGATCCCGCCTGCGGCAGCGGCGCGGCTATTCGAGACGCGCATAATCATCCGGCCAACAACATCTACGGCATGGACCTCAACAGCGAGGCGGTCCCGACTGTCTCGGCCACGCCGGCGGCTTACCGACCGCCGAGTCCGGGGGCGTGAGGTCACTCGAGCGCGAAGTTGGCGTCCGGTGACCCGGCCGAGGGGACGGCCGCTTTGAGCCTCGACTTGCCCGCTGCGGAGTAGTGCGCGGGGAACAGCTCGACCAGTAGGGGCGGCCGCTTCCCCGCGGGGACCATCGCCCCGCTCTCGCCGATCTTGTTCGCCGCCTCGACCATGGCCCGGTACTGCTCGGCCGTGACCCCCGGCGGGGGGACCTGCTTGGACACGGTCACCTCGTAGTCACCGGGGACCGCCCCGTTCGCGCTCTCCTGGCCCGCGAAGTGCGTCATGAGCGAGAAGTTCCCTTCGGCATCCGTCGTCCCGATGGCCACCTCGCCCTTGGCGATGTCCTTCGAGCCGCGCGAGAACGTCACCGTCGCGTTCTCGACCGGCTTGCCGCGCCAGGAAACCTTGCCCACGACCGGAGACGTCGCGGGGTGTTTCGAGTCGCAGCCGGCGCAGGGCGTGAAGCCGATCGCGCAGAGGAGCGCCAGGTACGGTCGCCGAATCCGAGTCCGTCGGGGGGTCATGGGGTCGAGCCTTTTCCGGGGGTGGGGTGTTGCCGCGAGCCGAGTCGTTAGTTGGATGCCACTTCCCCGCTGGCTTTCGTGCCCATCGCGCCCCAGACGCCGTAGGGACTGACGCCGCCGCCGGTGCCGGGGTCGCCGCTCGTCAGGCTGCCGGTGTTGATGCCGTCGGTCACGAAGCGGACCGAGCCGTCCCCCATCAGCGCGTTGACGCCGCCGGTGTGGAAGCTGCTCGCGCTGAACACCCCCCACTGGTCGCCCCAGTTGTCGTTCGCGCACGACGCGCTGTTTGGCGGGAGGATCGTGCTGACCCCGGTGAACGCGGGGTAGCCGTCGTACCACTGGACGCCCGCCGGCCGATCCGTCTGGACGGACTGGGCGGGCAGGTACAGGCCCCCCGACGCGGTGTTCAGACACGTCAGGGGGGACGTTTTGACGCCGCCCACGTTGTTGGCGAAGTAGCCCTTGGTGCTCCGCGTGTTACCGGAGCCGAAGGCCCGCTCCGCCATCTGGACCGTGTTGGAGGTCCCGTCGGTGACATCGGCGATCCGGACCCCGGTGCGCGCGAACATGCCCCGGTTGGTCGCGTTGGAGTCGATGCCGACGATCGTGTCGCCGACCGAGCAGGCGTAGCTGCGGGCACCCCACGCACTCGTCCCCCAGATGGGGGCCGCGGGGGGGTTCGACGGGCAGACGAAGACGGAGAATTTGGTCGTGTACGGCGTGTAAGCCGCCGTGTCGCGGATGGGGCCGAACGCGCGGATGGCGTTGCCGCCAAACGTGCCGGGCTGGGAGAGGACGTTGTAGCTCGCGGTCTGCTCCAGGTTCGGCAAGATGTTCATGAGGCCGGAGTTGCGGTTCTCGTTGCCGTACGGGCTGGTGTTGCGGTCCCCGCCGTTCCCTTCGTTGAGGGTGGGGAATTTGCCGGCCTGGTCGTGGTAAGTGTGCAGCCCGAGGCCGAGTTGCTTGAGGTTGTTGCTGCACTTCATGCGCGAGGCGGCCTCGCGAACCTTCTGCACCGCGGGCAGGAGCAGGCCGATGAGGATAGCGATGATGGCGATGACCACCAGCAGCTCGATGAGCGTGAACCCACGCCGGGTCGCGGGGGGGAGGGCGGACGAAAGCATAAGAGGCCTCCGGGAAGAAGGGACGGATCGGGGCGATTTCGCCACCCAGCACTAGCCTATCCTAACCCACTCGCAAATGGGTAGGCAAGTGATTACTTCACGGAATTCTCACCGAACCTCGCCGCCGACCGGGTCCACGCCCCGATGACGCCACCTTACCCCGCCGACTATCGCACTTTACTAGGCGAAACAAAGACGGTCAGAAATCTGTGAGCGCTTCGGCCCGCACGGGCTTGACCGGTTGACCCGAAGCGAACGGCGGACGCCGCGGGATTCTTGCCACAGGCCCTGCCGAGCTGCCCCTGCTGTCACGAACCCGACTGGACATCGCCACGGCGGGCACTTTGGCGAGTGGAGGCTTTGGTTCGCTCAGGTCGTGCGAGATCCTATTGAGCCTAAATGGTCTACTAGCGAGGCGGGATTTGAACCCGCATACTCTTGCAAGCGGAGGATTTTCAGTCCTCAGCGTCTGCCAATTCCGCCACCGGCGTAACGCTGTTTTTTGCGTGACCGTGTGCCGAGGCTACAATGGCGTGGATGCCACATCAACCCCCAGAGTAGGGCCACCCCGTGACGCCGCAGAAACTCGCCGCGATCGAGCGCTCGATCCCGGCCCACGCCGTGATGGCCCTGCGCGCGGCTCAGCGGCGTGCGAAGGCGTCCGGGGCCGAAGTCGTGTTCGCGGACGACGGCGTGCTGTACCGCCTCGCCCCGACGGGGGAGCGGATCGCGCTCAAAACCCTGCCGCCGCGGGTCCGGGTCAAGTCGCGCATCAAGCACGCCACGTCGTGAGCCGTCACGTCCCCCGGTTGCGGATGTTCGCGGGGCCGAACGGCTCGGGGAAATCGACCGTCAAGGACGGCCTCGAACTGATCCTGCCGCCGGGGCAGATCGGCGTTTACGTCAACCCCGACGAACTCGAAGCCACCCTCCGCCGCGACGGCCGAGTGCCACTCGGGCCGTTCCGCGTGACGGCGAGGCCCGCGACTGGTTCACGGCCTCGAGTTTCCTGCGGGCGAACGGGCTGGCGGAGGCGATGGCGTCGGTGGCTTGCCGGGGCAACGTCCTCGACTTCGGCGGGGTCGCGGTGAACTCGTACCACGCCTCCGTGCAGGCCGACTTGTTGCGCCGCAAGTTGATCGCGGCGCGGGTGCCGTTCTCGTTCGAGACGGTCATGTCCGCCCCCGACAAAGTCGAACTGCTACGAGACGCGCGGGCGGCCGGGTTCCGGACGTACCTTTACTACGTCGCCACCGAAGACCCGGCGGTCAACGTCGCCCGCGTCCGGTTGCGGGTCAGTCAAGGTGGGCACGACGTGCCGGAGGCGAAAATCGTCGAGCGCTACACGCGCTCGCTGGGTCTGCTCCGCGACGCGATTCGGCACGCCGACCGGGCCTACTGCTTCGACACCACCGAGGACGACTCATGGTTCGTTGCCGAAATCACCGCCGGCAGGACGATCGAGTTGCGGTCAGACCAGATGCCGAACTGGTTTAAGACATTCGTGTGCGACAAGTTTTAACATCAACACCAAGTGGGCGAGGCGGGATTTGAACCCGCATACTCTTGCGAATGGAGGATTTTAAGTCCTCTGCGTCTGCCAATTCCGCCACTCGCCCCGATCGAAAGTCCCCGCAAATCAGCCCCGCGGCGGGCGTAGGCTCTCCACTGTAGGCAGGTCCGACAGGGCGTTCAAGCCGAACGCTTGCAGGAACTTCTTGGTCGTCGCGTACAACTGCGGCCGGCCCAGCGACTTGTCCCGGCCGGCCGTACGCACCAGCCCCTTCTCCATCAGCCCCCGCACCACCTCGCCGACACCGGTCCCGCGGATCTGCTCCACGTCGGCCCGCGTCACCGGCTGCTTGTACGCGATCACCGCCAGCGTTTCGAGGGCCGTGGGCGTCAGGCGGTAGTCGTGGCCGGTGCGGCGGAAGCGCAACAGCCAGACGTGGTAGGCGGGCCGCGTCAGGAGTTGGAAGCCGCCGGCCAGTTCCTCGACGGCGAACGCACTGCCGTTGCCGTCCAGTACCGTCCGTAAACGGGTCAGTAACGTCTGGGCCTCGGCGGCGTCTGTCAGCGCGGCGACCTCGGCCAGCCGCTTCGCCGTCAGCGGCTCGTCGGCGAGCATTAGCGCCGCTTCGAGGCGGGCGAGCCGGGCGTCGCGGGCCAGGGGGTCGGTCGCGGCCGGCGGCGGCGGCGGGGCCAGGCGCACGCGGTACACCGACGGCAGCCGCACGTCGGCGGGGCGGACCGTCGTCGGGCGGCGGGCGGCGAGTAGCGGCAGCAGGCGGGCGGGGCGCATCGCCGCATCATGGCGGAATCGACGCCGTGCTGCTAGACTGCTTCGCAACGGGCGCAACCTCCGGGGCCAATCGCGTGCGCGAACTGTTGGGCGAACACCTGCCGGCGTGGGCCGCGATTCTCGCCACCGCCGGGGTCGCGGCGGGGCTGGTCCTCGGCTTCGTCGGCGTCTCGGCGCTCATGTACATCTGGGCCGAGCGCAAAGTCTCGGCGCGAATGCAGGACCGCCTCGGGCCGACGCGCACCGGGCCGTACGGCCTGCTGCAATCGCTCGCCGACGGCATCAAGCTGCTCACCAAAGAGGACACGACGCCGGACGCCGCGGACAAGCTGCTGTTCCACGCCGCGCCCTATGTCGCGTTCTGCGCCTCGTTCGCCGGCTTCATCGCGCTGCCGTTCAGCCTCGGCGTGGCGGCGCAGGGCGTTGGCGTCGGGGCCTTCTTCATGTTGGCCGCCCTGTCGAGCGAGGTCTTCGGCGTGCTGCTCGCCGGGTACGCGTCGGGCAGCAAGTGGGCGCTCTTCGGCGGCGTCCGCGAGGCGGCGCAGGTCGTCAGCTACGAGGTGCCGCGGTCGCTGTGCGTGCTGGTCCCCGTCTGCGTCACGGGCACGCTCGACCTGAGCGTCATCGGGGCGCAGCAGGCCGGCGGCTTCTGGGGCTGGAACCTCTTCCACGACCCGTTCACGATGGCCGCGTTCGTCGTCTTCTTCATCACCGCGACCGCCAGTTGCAAGCGCGCCCCGTTCGACCTGGCCGAGGCCGAGAGCGAACTCGTCGGCGGCTTCCACACGGAGTACAGCGGCCTGCGCTGGTCGTTCTTCTTCCTCGCGGAGTACGCCAGCATGTTCGCGGTCAGCGGCCTCGCGGTGCTGCTGTTCCTGGGCGGCTGGCACACGGGGCTACTCCCCGGCGAGCCGACGGAACTGCTCGGCCCGTGGCTGGGGCACCCGTTGAACGCGGCGGTGTTCGTGGCGAAGGGGTCGGGGCTGGTGCTGGTGATGATGTGGATGCGCTGGTCGCTGCCGCGGCTGCGCATCGACCAGGTCATGGAGACGTGCCTGAAGTACTTCCTGCCGATCGCCTGCGTCCTGCTGCTCGGCGTCGCCGCCTGGCGATTGACGGTGCCGGCGGGCCTCGGCCAGGCCGTCCGCTACGCCCTGGCCGGCGGCACGGTCGTCGCCTTCGCCGCGGTCGCGCTCAAGCTGGCGTTGCACAAGGACGGGACGCCGCGCGACGGGCTGGCGGGCGTCTGGGCGTCACGGCTTCAGGACTTGTAGCTCGACCTTGCGGAACTCGCAGGGGTGGCTCTCGGCCTGCAACGCGATGTAACCGCCCTCGATAATCAGCTTGTCGCCGACGATCAGTTTCTTGCCGTCGGCGTCCTTGGGGTCGTACTGCGGCTGCTCGTACTCCATCACGGTTTTGCCGTCGATGATGTGCTTCATCACGCCGCCGCCGTGGACCTCGAGTTCGATGGTGACCCACTGGTCGCCGTCGTAAGTCTTGCCCTTCGACTGCGCGATGTGCGGGGTGTAGAGCTTGCCGTCGATCACGACGTTGGTGCCCGGCGAGCACATGCTGCCGGTCGGCCGCGCGCCCTTGCCGAGGCCGCCGAGGAACTGGGCCTCGATCGACACGGGGAATTCCTGGTCCTTGCGCATCGTCTTGGGGTCCTGGCAGTGCAGCATCAGGCCGCTGTTGCGGGTCGCCCAGCCGGGGCCCCCCTTGCACTGGTCGCCGATAAAGCGGTACTCGACGCGGACGCGGTAGTGCGACAGCTTGTCCTTGTAGAACAGGTGCCCGAACTGCTTGTTGAAGTCGTCGTACTTGTCGTAGTTGACGGTGATCTTGCCGTCGGTCACGCGGAAGGTGTCGTGGGCGTTGTCGCCGAACTCGTAGCCGGTGATCTTGGGCGTCCAGCCGGCGAGGGTCTTGCCGTCGAACAGTTGGACCCACTCGCCGTCGGCCGGCTTGGGCTTGTCCTCGGCGAGCGCGACCGCGGCGAAGGTCGCGGCAACCAGTGTCAGGAAGGTGAGGCGGAACATGGGGAGAGGGCCTTTCCGAGAGGATTGAGGCGAGCCGCCTGCGTCAGCGGGCGGGTTCCAGGTATACGCAGGTCAAGAAACCCCCGCCTGACGCCGACGGCTCGCCGTCACCGGTTCAGCGCCATCGCGGCCGCGGCGACGGCGGCCACGACGACCAGCACCGCGAGCGTCACGCCGGCCAGCTTCTTGACACTCCACGGCCGCTCGCCGGCGACGAGGCCGGTCTGGCCGTTGACGGTCACCTGGTACACCTTACCGTTGTAGCGGTACGCGGCGACCCACGCCGGCAGCAGCAGGTGCTTGAACGTGACCGCGCTGTAGCGCGTCCGCCGGTTGTGGACGCGCTGGTGGTCGCCGCCGATGTCGCCCTCGATCGCCCGCACGATCCCCGGCTGCATCGTCGCCTTGGCGGTCTGGAAGCCGGCCTTCAAGTCGATGGCGTAACGCTCGGCCTGGAAGCCGCTCAGGTACGCCGCGTCGAACGGCGTCAACTTCTTCAACTGGAAGTCGCCGATGGCGTCGAGGCGCGCGGCCGACAGGCTCGCCGTCGCGGGGACGAGCACGTCGTCGAAGGCCAGGCTCACGTCGCCGGCCGCGGGGGACCACGCCGTGCGGGTCACGGTGCGGCTGCGAGTCTCACTGCGGCCGTCGGAGAGCGTCTGCGTGTAGTACTGCGTCTCCTGGTAGTCGTCGCCGCGCTCGCCCTCGTAGCGGGTGTCGGTCGCGCTGTCGTAGGTCCAGTAGGGCAGGTAGATGCCGACGAGCCGGCCGAGGGCGAGGACCGTCTTCAACTCCGTCGGGGCGAACCAGCGCGACGCGATCCACGCCCCGAACGCCTCGCGCGCCCCCCGCAAATCGACCGCGAAGGGGATCAGCGACTCCGGCGGCAGCAGCCCGGCGGCGTCGGCGGGGGCCGTCTCGAGGTGGGTCGTGCAGAAGGGGCAGGCGTCCGCGGCGACGGCGTCGTCGAGCACGACGACGGCACCGCAGCCGGGGCACTTCGTCTCGGTGCCGTGGCCGGGGATCGCCTTCGCCTTCGCGTCGGCCCGGCCCAGGGCGTCGAGGTAGTCGCGCTCGACGACTTCGCTGACCTCGTCGCTGACGATGACTTCGAGGTGGCCGCAGTAGGGGCAGACGAGGCCGCGGGCGCGGGGGTCGAAGTCGAGGCGCGCGCCGCACTGGACGCAGGGGAACTTGCGGCCGGCCGGCGGCCTGGGCGGGGGCGGTTCGGTCATGGGGGTCCGGCGCGGCGGGTGCGGGGCGTCGCCCGACAGTCTATGCGGAACCCGCCCTCGCCGCGACCTTTCTCGAAGGCGGTTGTGCAGACCGGGTGTCGGGTGTCGGGGGCCGGGTGTCGCAGACCGGAAACCGCCCGTTCGCCCGGTTCTGCGACACCCGACACCCGACACCCGGTTCAAGGCAACTGCCCCAGCTTCACCTTCAGCTCCTCGCGCCTCCCGCGGTGGCGGCCCTCCTGCGTGACCTCGCTCAGCTTCAGCGCGGTGCCCCACGCCGCACGGGCGGCGTCGGTCTCGCCGAGGCGGGCGTACACGTCGCCGGCGTGGTCCCAGACCGTCGGGTCGTTGGACCCGTCGAGGCTCGCCGACGCCGCGGCGAAGACCTCGCGGGCTTCGCGCAGCTTGCCCCGGCGGAACAGCACCCAGCCGAGGCTGTCGAGGTATGTGCCGCGCGCGTCCTCGGGCCGGCCGGCGCGGCGGGCCTCGTCGCGGTCGAGTTCGACGGCCTCGCGCAGCATCGCCTCGGCCCGCGGCAACTCGCGGCCCTCGTCGGCGAGCTTGTAGGCGTAGTTGTTCAGCACCAGGACGCGCGGCGCGGCGGCCGTCTCGTCGCCGTCGAGCAGGTCGTCGTACAGGGCGTCGGCCGCGGCGAACTCGCGCAGCGCCGCGTGGGCCTCGGCCTGGTACATCCGGGCCTGGCGGACGAACTTGGCCTCGGGGAACTGCGCCAGCAGCCCGGCGAGCAACTTCAGCGCCTCCTGCGGGCGGTCGAGTCGCGTCAGCACCGTCGCCTTCCTCAACTGCACGCTGAACGGCTCCGCCGAGGTGCGGCTGGCGGCGTCGAGCACCAACAGCGCCTCCCGGCCGCGGCCCGACTCGACCAGCGCCGTCACCCGGAGGTACTTCCAGTTGGCGCGGTCGTCCTTGTCGGCGCGGGCCTCCATCTCGGAGCAGAATTCGAGGGCCTCGCGCCACTTCCGCTGCCGCTCCAGCGACGCCAGGTAGAGTTCCTTCGCCTTGGCGTCGCCCCCCCGCGCCGCCGGGCCGAGGGCGGCGTCGATCAGGTCGGCGCGGCCGACGCGCTCGGCGCACCAGGCGACCAACTCCCGCGTGGACGGGTGCCGGCCGGCGTAGCCCTTAGCCGCCTCGGTCAGCAGCGCCGCCGGCAACTCGGCGTCGGCCTTCATCGCCCCGACCAGTGAGCGGAAGCGGGCCACCGCCGCGTCGTGCCCCGCGTCGTCGGCCACCGCCAGCGCCGGCTCCTCCGCGCCCGCGCCCACCCCTTGGGGAGCGACCCGGTTGGCCAAGCCGTCGAGCGCGTCGAGCAGTTCGCGGACCCGGCCGGCCCCGCGGTGGAAGCGGACGTAGCGGCCGAAGAAGACCGGGTCGGCCGTCGTCTCGGCCAGCTCGCGGAACAGCCGCGCCCCCGCGGCTGAGTCGCTGCCCCCGAGCGCGGAGGCGTAGACCCACCAGACCCGCGACGACTTCGGCCGCGCCGCGGCGACCGCCTGGAGGAGCCGCACCGCCTCGGCGTCGGACCCCGTGCGCCGGGTCAGCTCGGCCAGCCGGTCGTAGTACGCCTCCTCGCGGCCGTCGCCCGGCGGCGTCGCGGTCAGCAGTTTCAAGCCGTCGGGGTAGCGGCCTTGCGCGAGGGCCACCCCGGAGAGGTTCCACGCCAGCCGGGCCGGCCCGAGCGCGCCGTTCAGCGTGCGGTAAAGCGCCTCGGCCTCGGCAAACTTCTTCTGCGTCAGCAACGTGTCGGCCAACTGCTCGCGCCGCGCCGCCGTCGCCGCCGCGAGTTCGGCGGGCGTGTCGAAGTAGGGCGAATCCGCCAGCATCGCCGCCTCGTCGGCCATCAGCGCCACCAACCCCCGCAGCGCCAACTCGCGCGCCGCGGCGTCGGTCGTGGCCACGGCCGAGAGGTCGCGCAAGACGCCGTAGCGCCGCAGCGACGGCTTCGCCAGCCCCGGCCGCGTCAGGGCCGCTCGCAGGACGGTGACCGCTTCGGCGTCGTTGTTGCCCTCGTGGGCGATCTTCGCAAGGGTTTGCGCCGTCGTCACGTCGTCCGGGTCGCGCGCCAGAATCGCCCGCGCCGTCCGGGTCGCGTCGGCGTGGCGGCCGAAGGTCACGTACAGCCGCAAGCGGTCGCGCGCGACTTCCAGCGACTCCGGGTCGAGCCGCGCCGCGACTTCGAGTTGCGCCAGGGCTTTCGCCGGCAGGTCGCGGCCGCGCAGCAGCACCGCGTAGCCGAAGCGCGCCTGCGCCTCACGCCGGGCGTCGTCGGTCGGGGCGGCGGCGACGAGCGCGAAGGCCGTGAGAAACGCGATGCTCATTCGTCACCCTGGCAGCGGGCTTGCGACACCCCGGCAGTTTACCGCCGGCGGAAGCGGTCGAATAGCCGAGGCTTCGCCGTAGGATAGCCGCGTGAGTTCCCCCGTCGTGGAGTTCCCCATGAAGAAGCTCGGCGTGTTCACCCTGCTCGTCGCCGTGAGTGCGGCCGTCGCGGCGTCGCCCCAGGAGAAGCCGGCCGAGTGGCAGGCCGTCGTC
>JANXTD010000253.1 GCA_025352585.1 Fimbriiglobus sp. | reverse complement strand
CCGAAGCCGAACTTCAGGGCATTTTGGCCCCAGACGACCTGCTCGTCGAGGCCGCCGCAAGGCGTCGAGACGACCGGCAGGCCGAACGCCTCGGCTTCGAGGATCGACAGACTAAACGCCTCGACGTACGACGTGCAGGCGTAGATGTCGGCGGAGCGGAAGTAGAGCGGCACGCAGTCGGTCTCGTCGACCACTTCGACGAGGTCGCCCAGGCCGCGGGCTTGAACCAGTTCGCGGACGTAGTGGAGGTAAGGCAGCCCCTCGCGCGCCCCGACGAGCAGGCAGCGGAAGTTGCGGCTGCGGCGGGCGACGAGTGCGGCGGCTTCGACGAGGTGGTGCTGCGCCTTGCGCTCGCAGACGGTGCCGACGCTCAAGATGCGCACTGAGCCGGGGTCGCCGCCGAGTCGCCGCACCGCCTCGTCGCGCGACACGCCGTCCACCGAGGCGAGCATCGTTTCGCGGTCGAGGCCGTAGTGCAGGTGCGTGAAATTCTTGCGGCCGTCGAGACGGGCGTAGCGGTCGGCGCACGCCATCGACCCGAAGACGACGCGCTCGGCGAGCAATATCGCCCGCTGGCAGCGGGCCTGCGCGTAGGGGCTGAACGCGGCCTGGAACATCGCCTCGGTGTAGCTCTCGTGGACCATCAACACGGCCGGGATGCCGAGTCGCGCTGCGGCCTCGACGAGCGGGAAGAGGCCGATCGTGTTGGCCACCACGACGGCCGGCTTGAGCCGCTTCAGGACGCCCGTGAGGTGCCGCTGGGCCGCGGCGTACTCCGTCGGCGTCCAGTGGCCGTCGGCGTAGCGCGGGTTGAACGGGCGCGGCTCGGCGACGCAGGCGACGCCCGACGCCTCGAAGCGGGATGACGCCGGCCCCGGCGCGGGGGCGAAAAGCTGGGCCACGATGTCGCCGCGGCGTTGCATCCCCAGCGCGAGGTCGGCGAGAATTTTCGGCGCGCCCTCGTAGCCCGACAGGTTGTGCGTGGCGAACAGAACCGTTGGCCGTACGGGTCGCGACGGACCGCGACGGCTCGGCCCGTACGGCCGCGTCGTGAACGGCCGGTTGGGGTCGAGGTTCGCGTTGTGGAAGGGGTCGGCGGCCGCGCCGTGGGCCGCGCGGAGGCGTTGCCGCTCCGTCGGCGCGTCGCGCCGGCCGGCGTTGGCGGCGTCCCACGTCAGCACCGCCCCGCCGACGTGAACGCTGCGCAAGCCTTGCCCCGCGAGCCGCAGGGCCAAATCGATGTCGTAGAGCGACGCGGGGAAGCGGTCGGCGTCGAAGCCGCCGACGCGCTCGAAGTGCGTGCGCGACGCCAGCAGGCAGCCGCGGCCGGGGGCGGTGACCGTGCGGGTACACTCGGCCTGGAAGTAGTAGCTCACCGGGTCCGGCGTGACCCCGGCGAAGGCGTCGCGCGGGTGGCCGGTGACGACCGTGCCGGCGGAGACAATCGCGCCGCGGCCGTCGAGAATCCGGCCGCCGGTCGCGCCGACGCCGGGCAGCCGGGCGTACGCCAGCAGCCGCGCGAGCCAGCGCGGGTCGGCCGGCTCGACGCCCGCTTCGAGGAAGAGCAGGAAGTCTTCGGTGCGGCCTGCGGCGAGGCGGTTCAGACCCTCGGAGTGGTTCACGGCGTCGAGAACGAGGTACGTCGTAACCTGGGCCGGCGGGGTCGTGGCGCGGACAGCCCGCAGGGTCCGCGCGGCCTCATCAGCGGGGCCGCGCACGATCACGGCGACGCTGACGCCGGCGGGGAACTCGGCGTCGAACTCGTAGGCGGGGAGCTTCAATTCCGCGGCGAACTTCGGCGTACCGACGGTCACCGGCAGCCGCCGCCGCGCCACGGCATCCGTCAGCGCGCGGCGGGCGGCGTCGTGGATGAACGGCTTGGCCCCGGCGTCGTCGGCCGACGAACTCGGCACCGCCCGCCAGTGGTAGAGGATTTCGGCGACGTGGTGGACGCGGTCGGTCAGTTCGGTCGCGCGCAAGAGCAGATCCCAGTCCTGCGCCCCGTGGTAGCCGACGCGGTAGCGGCCGACCTTCTCGAAGAGCGTGCGGCGGATGCATGTTAAGTGGTTGATGTAGTTGTAACTCGTGAACAGGTCCGGCGACCAGTCGGGCTTGAACTGCGGGTCGTAGTGCCGGCCGTCGGGCGTCAGCTTGTCCTCGTCGCTGTAGATCAGGTCGGCGTCGGGGTGCGATTGCAGCAGTTCGGCGAGGCGGAAGAGTGCTTGCGGGGCGAGTTCGTCGTCGTTGTCGAGCAGCACCACGAACTCGCTGGTGGCCAGGTCGGCGGCGGAGTTGGTCGCGGCGCAGATGTGGCCGTTGTCGGCGCGGCGGACGAGTTTGATGCGGTCGTCGTTAGGCAGGTTGCCGAGGGCGGTGCGGGTCGCAGGGTTGGTCGAGGCGTCGTCGGCCAGGCAGAGTTCCCACTTGGGGTACGCCTGCCGCCGCACTGACTCGACGGCCGCGTTGAGCCACTGTGGTGCGACGTCGAAGACGGGGCACAAGATGCTGAACGTCGGCTGGTAACGGAACTTCGCCGCAGTCACGGTCATGGCCGCGAGTTCGGGGGCGGTTGGGGTCGTGGCGGCCCGGAAGGCGTCGTGGACGCTGCGGCTGCGCTCGTGGACGCGCAAGGCGTACTTGTCGGTGAACTTCTGGCGAACGCGCACGTTCAGTTGCCGGTAACGCTCGACGCGGGCCTGCCACCAGTCGCGCTCGAAGCAGTCGCCGGAGGCGACCGCCTGGGCGAGCGTCCGCGCGGGCGACAGCCAGCGCGGCAGCGGCCTCCCCGGCGGGGCGATGGCGGCCGCGCCGCGGGTCGGAATCGCGGCGACGGCGTACTCGGTCGTGGCGGTGTCGTCGCCGAGTCTCACGGCAACGCGGACGGTTTCGACGCCGGCTTCGAGGGGGATTTGCACGCCGCGGCGGTAGCCGGCGTCGGCCCACGCGAACGGCTCGCGCAGGCGGGGCACGCCGTCGTAGGCGACTTCGAGCGCCAGGCCGCCCCGGTCGGTTGTCTCGAAGTCGATGCCGACGCCCAGCATCGCCCAGCCGGTGACCGGCTCGGGGAACTGCTCGACGAACACGGTGGTCGTCGCCAGGCTGCCCACGCTTGACCCCACGCCGGAAAGTTGCGACCCGCTGGCGAAGTGTACCGGACGCGGAAGCCCGGCGAACAGCCCAAGTTGCCGCGCCGACTCGCCGTGTCAGGCGAATCGCGGGGTGGCGCTTGGCAATCGGCCGGGCTTGGCGTAAAACTGTCCGTCGGCCTCACCGCCGGCATTCGCCCCGACGGG
>JANXTD010000233.1 GCA_025352585.1 Fimbriiglobus sp. | reverse complement strand
GCCGTCGGTCGCCGTCACGATCGCCACGCCGTCGGTCAGGGCCGCGCAGCCGACGACGCCGCCGGGCAAGTCCTTTCGCCACTTGAGCTTGCCGGTGGCGAGGTCGAGCGCGACGACTTCGCCCTTGGCCCCCTTCAACTCGCCGACCGCGTAGCCGACGCTCGACCCGGTGACGACGACGGTGTCACCGAGTACACTCGCCCCGCCCCACGGGTTCAGCGGCAACGCGAACGACCACTTCGTCTCGCCGGTCGCGGCGTCGAGGGCGAACAGCTCCCGGCGGCCCGACTTCTCCTTGTCGAGGAAACTCGACGCGACGAGCACCACTCCGCCCGCGACGTTGACTGGCGCATCGACGTGCCACTTCTTGACGCCCTGCTGCCAGACGAGTTTCGGCGACGGCTTGAACAGTTGGTCCTCGTTGGGCGGCACGGCGAAGTCGGGGTCACGCTTCTTGTCGGCCTCGAACTTGGCCTGCAACTCTTTCCACCGGGCGGCCTGCCGCGCCTCGATCTCGGCGGGGGTCACCGGCTTGCCGTCGAGCGTCGCCTGAGCCGCCTCGACGCAGACCACCCCGCCGTCGCCCGCGCCCATGAAGACGCGGCCTCCGGCGACCGTCGGCGCGCCTTCGAGGTGGACGAGTTCGCCTGGCATCGGGTGCTGCCACAGCGGTTGGCCCTTATCGACGGTCAACGCGTGCAGGATGCCGCCGGCGTCCTGGTGCATGCCGTCGCCGAGGAACAGCAAGTTGCCGACCGCGGCGGGACTCGACACCGAGGCGAGGCGGAAGTACGGGGCCGAGCGCGACCAGACGGGCACGCCGGTGTCGGCTGACAAGACGCTCGCCGTCGGCCGGTTGAACGCCCCGACGCCGGCGACGTAGACGCCACCCTTGACCGGGACCGGGGCCGCGAGGTAGTGGTCCTGGCTCTTGACGACCCACAGCACGCCCGGCTTCTTCGGGCCGGGCAGTCCGTCGGTGTTGCCGGTGCGGGCGGGGTTGCCGCGGTAGGTCGGCCAGTCGGCCGGTTCGGCGGCGACGCCTACGCCGGCGGTCACAAGTAGCGCGAAGAGGCTGAGGCGCAAGTCATTCTCCCTTGAGGAACAGTGGCGACGCCGCCACGGTGAACGGCGACTCGCGCGGCTTGCCGTCGGGTCCGCCGCCGACGAGCTTGTACGCCCCCGGTGCCAGCATCGCGCGGGGATTCAGCGACAAGCTGCCGCGGCCGCCGGCGTCGATGCGGCGGGCGAACGCCGGCTTGCCGTCGACGCTCAGCGCGCCCTGCCAGCGGCCGGCGGGGTAGGTCACGGGGAACTTCGTCGGCGGGGCGGTCGGCGTCTTCAACTCGCCGAAGAGCGCCGCCGAGTCCTGGCCCTCGTTGGCGAGGATCAAGTCGAGTTGCCCGTCGCCGTTGAGGTCCACGAACCCGGCGGCTTGGGTGTTGAAAGTCCGCTGCGTCATCCCGAGTTGGGCCGAGTGGTCGGCGAACTTGCCGCCGTCGTTGCGGTAGTAGCGGTTCGGCTCGCGCAGCATCGTCACGAGCAGGTCGGGCCGGCCGTCGTTGTCGAAGTCGCCCCAGGTCGCGCCGGTGACGCCGCCCGCGAGTGGGGCGAGGTCGCCGCTGGCGGCGGTCACGTCGGCGAACTTGCCGCGGCCGTCGTTGCGGAAGAGTTTCACGCCGGTCGCCGTAGGCACGAGCAAGTCGAGGTGGCCGTCGCCGTCGAAGTCGGCCGCGGCGGGGGCGAGCTTGCCAGTGCTTCCGGTCAGCCCGGAGTCGGTCGCAAGCGTGAGTTTGCCGCCGCGGTTGAGCAGCAGCGCGCCGCCGGCCCCGTTGAACAGCACGTCCGGGCTGCCGTCGCCGTCGAAGTCGGCGACCGTGAGGCTGTTGCCGCCGGTCAGCGTGGGCAGCGCGTCGAGGCCCCACGCGGCACTCGCATCGACGAAGCCGGCGGGGGTGTTACGATAGAGCCGCAGGCCGGCGAAGCCGTCGGTGACGAGCAGGTCGGGCCGGCCGTCGGCTTCGAAGTCGGCCAGCACGGCCGCGGTGAGGTAGCTCGGCAACCCCGGCGGCAGCAACTTGGAGTCGTCGCGGAACAGGCCCTTGCCGAGGTTCGTGTACAGCCGCGGCCCGGCGACGCCGGCGACGAACAGGTCAGGCTTGCCGTCGCCGTCAATGTCGGCCCAGCAGGCGGCCCGCGCCCCGCCGACGAGGCCGGGCAGCGTCGCCTCAGTGAACGAGTCGCCGCCGTTGATTAGCACACTGACGCGGTAGGCTCCGACGAGGCACAAGTCCGGCTTGCCGTCGCCGTCGATGTCGAGGGTCGTCAGCCCCACGGCGTCGCGGCCCAGGTTGCCGAGGCTGGCGTAGCGGTTGAAGCCGGG
>JANXTD010000232.1 GCA_025352585.1 Fimbriiglobus sp. | reverse complement strand
CGCTCACCGTCATCGCCTTGCCGTCGCGGGTCAGGGTCACGTCGGCCTTGCGGCCCGGCTTGACGAGGCTCGCGGCGACGTGGGCGTCTCCCAGGGTGTCGCTCCAGCGGCCGTCGATCGTCAAGACGCGGTCGCCGACTTTGAGGCCCGCCTTCGCCGCCGCGGTGCCCTCATAGACTTCGCTCACGGTGACGCCCGGCTCGGCGTCGGACTTGGCCTTCGTGAGCGCGAAGCCCCACAGCCCGGCGGGACCGACGACCTTGGCCCGGCCGGCGTTCTCGGTCGCCTCGGTCAGCGACTTCGTCAGGTCCGCGAGGAAGTCGCCCTGCTTGAAGTCCCGCGGCGACAGCGTCAACTCCTTCTTCTGGTAGTCCACCGTCGTGGCGAAGCGGGCGAAGAACGGGAAGCCGACGATGCCGTCGATCGGGCCGTAGTCCGCGGCGAAGGCGTCCGAGATCGCCCGGATCGTCGGGTGGTCCATGACGACCGCCGTGACCTTCTTGGCGGTCACGTCGCCGAGGGTCATCGTGGCGATCTCGACCGTGTTCAGCCCGCCGGAGAGCATCGCCAGGAGTCCGCCGCCGCCCTTCTTGGCGATGCCGGTTTCCTTGCCCAGCCGGCTCGTGACGATATTGAGCGGGGCACCGGTGTCGAAGATCAACTTGAACGGCCCCTTGCCGTTGACCGTGACCTCGATGAGCATGTGCCGCGACGGCAGGAGCTTGAAGGGCACCGTGACCGGCTTGGCCTCCGGCACCGCCTGGGCCTGGAGGCTGCTCGCGATTGCGAACGTCAACAGTGACGCGACGAGAATCTTGAACTTCACGTTACAGCCCCTTCCCGAATTCGACGGTGACGGTCACGGTTTTGTCGCCACGAGAGATTGTCATCTTCGCCATTTGCCCCGGCCGGATCGCTTCGACCCACTTGCCGAACTCCTTCAAGTCGTCGAGGTTGTCGCTGCCCGGTTCGGGCTTGCCCTTGGCATACGCCGGCGACGCCCCGGTCACGATGTCGCCGGCCTTCAGCCCCGCGGTATCGGCGGGGGAGCCATTGAGGACGCCCATCACGGTGAGTTTGCCGCCCACCTCGGCGAGTTCGACGCCGAGGAAGCCGCGCGGCTCGACGTTGAAGTTCGGCTTGATGCCCATGAAACTCGCGAACGTCTTCATGACCGGCCCGAGCATGTCAAGGCTGCCCTGGCTGTTGTCCTTACCGCGGGCCTTCACCGCCGGCGGGTTGAAGTCGAGCGCCACGAACTTCAGCTTGTCGGCGGTGAAGTCGTAGGTGACGCGGTACTTCGCCAGGACGTTGTAGCCGACGACGCCGTGCAGTTCGACGCCGGCGAGGCCGAGGCCGTTCATGCCCTGGAGCTGGAACAGGTCGGCGACGCGGGCCTTAGCCCCAGGTACTTTCAGGCCGCCCTCCAGCTCGAACGACTCGGCCGCCGCCCAGCCGTCGGTGTCGATCTCGAGGCCGGCGCGCTCGGCGCTCTTGCTGGTGATGAATACCGACGGGGCACCCGTGTCGAGGATCAGGTTGAACGGCCCCTTGCCGTTGATTTTGACCCGCACCAGGACGTGCTTGGTGTCGGTCAGCCGGTACGGGATCGCGTACTCCTTCTCGGCGACCTTGACCGCCTCGGACTTCGGCGTCGGCGGGTCGGCCGCCCGCGCCGCGGGGGCGAGGCCTACGAGGATTGCCAGGAGCCACCAGCGAACCATTGCGAATCTCCGTCGGGGGGTTGGGGTGTGTCTGTATCGTACCGGACGGGGGGCGGGCCGGTTTCGCCGGGTCAGTCGTGCGGGCCGACTTCGGGGGCGAAGCCGCGCCGCATCGTGTTCTCGGTCACCGTGCGCGGCACTACGAATTGCAGTAAATAGTCGGGGCCGCCGGCCTTGCTGCCGACGCCGCTGAGCTTGAAGCCGCCGAACGGCTGGCGGCCGACCATCGCCCCGGTACACTTGCGGTTGACGTACAGGTTGCCGACGCGGAAGCGCCGCTTCACGGCCTTCAAGTTCTCGGGGCTGCGGCTGTAAACCCCGCCGGTCAGGGCGTACTTCGTGCCGTTGGCGATGTGCAGGGCGTCGTCGAGGTCGGCCGCCTTCGTCACGCACAAGACCGGGCCGAAGATTTCTTCCTGGGCGATCGATGCGTCGGCCGGCACGTCGGCGAAGATCGTCGGGCCTACGTAGTAGCCGCGGCCGGCGAGGGCGCTCACGTCGGCCTGGTAAGCGAGCCGGGCTTCGCTCTTGCCGTGTTCGATGGTCCGCAAGATGCGGTCGCGGGCCTCGGCGTCGATGACCGGCCCGAGCGAGGAGCCGGGTTCCGCGGCGTCGCCGACGGTGAGGCTCTTGGTCGCCGCGACGAGTCGGGTCAAGAACTGGTCGTACACCGCGGCGTGGACGATCGCCCGCGAGCCGGCGCTGCACTTCTGCCCGGCGTAGCCGAAGGCGGAATCGACCACGCCGCGCACCGCCTCGTCGAGGTCGGCGTCGCTGTCGATGATGATCGCGTTCTTGCCGCCCATCTCGGCGACGACCTTCTTGACGAACCCCTGCCCCTCGGGCGTCCGGGAGGCGAG
>JANXTD010000197.1 GCA_025352585.1 Fimbriiglobus sp. | reverse complement strand
ACGGAGAACGAGATCATGCTTACCAAACTGATTGCCGTCGCACTCCTCGGCTTAATCGCCGGCGGCACAGCCCTCGCTTTCACCTTGACGGGGGGGCGGCCCAGGCCGACACCCAGACGGTTGCCGCCCCGGTCCAGGTCGCCGAAGTCGCCGGGTGCTGCGTCACCGGCGACTGCTGCTGCCCCGGCCAGGGGGCGTGCTGCGCCGCCACCGCGACGGCTAGCGCGAAGGCCGGAGCCAAGGCGTGCTGCGCCGCCAAGAGCGAGAAGTAACCGGGTGTCGGACTGACCTTCTGCCCGCCGGCGGTGGACCCACCGCCGGCGGGGTTCATATTCGGTGATTCGAGATGCGAACCGTCCGACCCGGTAATAGGGTCAGCACAACGACTGACACCCCGACGGTTCGGTGGCGGTTGACCGAGGCGGCTGAAGCCGGTAAGCTACCGTGACGTGGCCGACGCACTTTCGGAGGTCGAGGTTGGCGATCCTGGCGCGAATCCTGATGCTGGTGGCCTGCGTGCCGCTGCTCCAACCGACCGGCTTTTGCGCGTGCAAAGCTGGCAAGTGGTTGCTCACGCCGCCGCACCCGGAACTCGCCACCGCCACGTCGCCGGCCCCTGTGACCACGCAACAGTCCCGCTGCTGCCCGCACCGCAACGTCTGCGTCGAAGGTCAGAAGGCGGCCCCGCCCGGCCCCGACCGGCCCGCACCGTGCCCGACGCCGGGCGACGACCACCTGCCGGGATGTCCCGCGTCCGCGGGCGTGGATCGGTTCAAGTGGGTCGAACCCGCCCAGTTGATCGTTCAAGACGTTCCGATGCCCGATGTGAACATGCTCCCGCCTCTCGAAATCCTACGCCCCACCGTCCTGCCGGTTCTGCCCGTTGCCGACTGGCCGTCCTCGCCGCCGATCTACATTTCCCACTGCTCCCTCGTCATTTAGTCGCCCCGTCTGATCGCCCTGCGGTCCCGGCTGCTTTGCCGCGCTTCCCCCGCATGACCCTCCGTCAACTTCGACCTCCGTCGGCCACCGCTCGCGGACTGACGTGGGACACCGCGCGTCGGCCCATCACCACTTCGGGGAATCGTCATGAGCGAACACGCCGTCCTGGAGCCGCCGGCTCGGGGGCCGGGAGCCGTCCCTCGGCCCGCGCCACTCGACCGCCGGCGGAACCCCGTGCGGGCCGCCCTCGGCTTCGTCGCCGGGTCGATCCCCACGCTGCTCGTCCTGGCCGGGGCCGGGGCGGTGGGCTGGTGGGGCCACCACACCGGCTGGAAGCTGCCGAAGTTCTCCGAACTCAGCGGACACGTCGCGGAGAAGGACGACTGGTGCGCCGAGCACAACGTCCCCGAGTCCGAGTGCGTCGAGTGCGACGACGCGCTGATGCCGAAGGGCAAGGCCCGCGGCTGGTGCAAGGCGCACGGCCTCCCCGAGTGCGTCCTCGACCACCCGGAACTGGCACAACTGCCGAAGACGCCCGCCGTCACCGCCGCAGACCTCGACCGGGCGAGGCGGTCGCTCGACTTCGCCGCGCGGCCCGCCGCCAACCCGAACTGCAAGACCCACCTGCGGCGGATCCAGTTCGCCACCGCCGCCGACGCGGACAAGGCCGGGGTCGCCGTCGAGCCGGTGTGGACGGCCCCGGCGGTCGAGTTCGTCGCCGGCCCCGGCGAGATCGGCTACGACCAGACGAAAGTCGCCCACCTGTCGGCCCGGTCGCCCGGCACGGTGTGGAAGGTCTACAAGCACCTCGGCCAGGACGTGAAGGCCGGCGACGTGCTGGCCCTGGTCGATGCCGCCGAGGTCGGCAAGACCAAGGCCGAACTCCTCCAGGGGTTGGCCACGCTCCAGTTGCGGGAGCAGACGCTGGCGGGCTTCAAGGAGTCCGCCGGGGCCGTCCCCGCCGCCCGCGTCCGCGAGGCCGAGGCCGCCGTCCGGGAGGCTGAGATTCGCGTCGGGGCCGGGTGCCAGGCGCTCACCAACCTCGGCCTGCCGCTGAAGGCGACCGACGTGCGGCCCCTCGCCGTCAATCAGCTTCAGGCCAAGCTCCACCTGCTTGGCGTCCCCGCCGACATCGCCGCGACCCTCGGCGCGGCGGCCACCACGAATCTGCTGCCGCTCGTCGCCCCGCACGACGGGCGGGTGATGTCGCGCGAGGTGGTGGCCGGCGAGGTGGTGGACGCCTCCCGCATCCTGTTCGAGGTCGTGGACACCCGGTCCCTCTGGCTCACCCTCGACGTGAGGGGGGAGGACGCCCACCGCGTCGCGGTCGGCCAGCCGGTGCGGTTCCGGCCCGACGACGGGCGGGCGGAGTTGGCCGGGGCGATCGCGTGGCGGAACTCCCAGGCCGACCCGAGGACCCGCACCGTGAAGGTCCGGGCCGACCTCGCCGACCCGCTGC
>JANXTD010000141.1 GCA_025352585.1 Fimbriiglobus sp. | reverse complement strand
CAGATGGAACGCCAGTGGCGGGCGGCGGTTCCGGCCTCACAGAGGCCAGGTACAGAAGATTAAGACACGACACGACCTGCGGAGGACGTTCAGTGACTGAAGCGACGCGCTACGTGAAGATCGTCGAGTGGTCCGACGGCGACGGCGCGTTGGTCGGGCCGTGCCCCGGCATCATCGGGCCGTGCTGCCACGGCGCGGACGAGATCGAAGTGTACCGCGAGCTGTGCCACATCGTCGAGGACTGGGTGGACATCGCCCGGCAGGACGGCAAGCCGTTGCCGCCGCCGACCGCCGGGACCGGGGCCGCCCAGAAGATCGCGTGACGGCGTTTCCGGGAATAAATCCCGCCGCTCGCGGCTCGAGATGCTGTCGCCCCAGCACTTTTGGAGTCGCAATATGTACGGCTACCTCGCCGACGTGGTCGTCGGGTTGCACCTCGCCTACGTCGCTTACGTCCTGCTCGGCCAGGTCTTCATCGTCGCGGCCGGGACGCTGAAGTTGCAGTGCGGCCGCAACCCCTGGTTCCGCTGGACGCACATCGCCGCGATTGCGATTGTCGCTTACGAGGCGGTGCAGGGGATTCGCTGCCCGCTGAGCACCTGGGAGGAGGAGTTGCGTGCCCTCGGCGGGGCGACCGCGGCCGCCGACGGCGAGACGTTCATGGCCCGCATCTTCCACAACCTGCTCTTCGTCGATCAGTACTTCCCCAACGGTACGCCGCCGGAAGGCTTCTTCACGACGGCGTACATCGCGGTGTTCCTCATCGTGATCCAGGCCTTCTTGCTGTACCCGCCGCGCGGCTTCCGCCGGGCGAAGGGCGTCACGTTGCCGGCCGTGCGGACGCCTCACTTGGCGCTGACGCGGTAGATCGTCGTCTGGCGGTACTCCTCGCCCGGCTTCAGGGTCGTCGTCGGGAACTCGGGCCGGTTCGGCGAGTCGGGGAAGTGCTGGGCCTCCAGGCAGAAGGCGTGGTACTGCTTGTACGCCGTCCCGCCCTTGCCGACTTCCTTGCCCAGGAAGTTGCCGGTGTAGAACTGCACCCCCGGCTCGGTCGTCAACACCTCCAACACGCGGCCGCTCTTCGGCTCCGTCACCGTGGCGACCAGCTTCGCGCTCGCCGCGTTCTTCGTCCCGTGGACGAAGTTCAGGTCGTAGCCGACCGGGTCACCGCCGGCCTCTTTGAGCCGCGTGCCGATGACCGTCGGCTTGGTGAAGTCGAACGGCGTCCCCGCGACCGGGGCGATCTTGCCGGTCGGGATCATCGTCGCGTCGCCGGGGGTGTACTGGTCCGCAACGAGTTGCAGCGTGTGGCCGAGGATTTCGCCGCCGCTGTGCCCGGCGAGGTTGAAGTAGCTGTGGTTCGTCAGGTTCACCACGGTCGCCTTGTCGGTCGTGGCCAGGTAGTCGATGCGCAGGCCGTTGTCGCTTTGCAGGGTGTACGTCACCGTCGTGGCGAGGTTGCCGGGGAAGCCCTCCTCGCCGTCTTTGCTGGTGTAGGTCATCTTCACGCTCGGGCCGTCGGCGGTCATCGACGCCTCGGCCTTCCAGAGCCGCTTGTCGAAGCCCTTCGCCCCGCCGTGCAGCGCGTGCGGGTTGCCGCCGGTGACCGTGTACTCCTTGCCGTCGAGTTTGAACTTGGCGTTGGCAATGCGGTTGGCGACGCGGCCGGTGATGCAGCCGAAGTAGGGGCTGGCGTCGAGGTAGCCCTTGAGGTCGTCGAAGCCGAGCACGATGTCGGCGAACTTGCCGGCCTTGTCCGGAGCCTCGAAGTGGGTGACCGTGCCGCCGTAGGTCATGACCGAGACGCGCACGCCGTTCTTGTTCACCAGCGTGTAGCGGGTCACGGCACTGCCGTCGGGCAGCTTGCCGAACGGAGCCTCCTCGAACGCCGGGCCGGTGCCGGGGCCGGCGGCGCTCGCAAAGAACGGAGACGCCAGGGCCGCCAACAGGGAGAGCAATCGACGCATGGCACGGACTCCGCGGGGGAAGGGGGTTGGCGAAAACATACGCGCCGCGGCGGGGGATTCAATCGCGCCGAAGCGGCCCCGGAAACGGCGAACGCCGGGCGAAGGGTTGCCCCCGCGCCCGGCGTCACTGGCCCCCCGTCAAGGGCACCCGGCTATTTCTTCATCTTCTCGGCGAGCAGGGCGAGGACCGCCTTGTTGCCCTTGAGCAACTGCTGGTTCTTTTCCGCGAGGCTCCCGGTCAACTCGGCCGGCTTGTCCACCGCCAGGCCGACCTTCTTGACGATGCTCATCATGACTTCGCGGTTCTGCAAAAGGATCGCGTGATTCTGCTCCAGGAGCGTGCCGACGACCGGGGCACCGGCGACCGGCTCCGCGCCGAGCTTGGCGGCGAGCAGCTTGAAGGTGTAGTTGTTCATGATGAACAGCGCGTGGTTGTTCTCCAGCGTCGTGCCGCCGGCCGGCAGCGCCGGGGTACACTCGACGCCGAGGCCTTTCAGCAGGCCCATCGCGGCGGCGCGGTTTTCCTTCACGAGGACGGCGTTCTGCTTCAGGACTTCCTCGTCGTCGGCGCGGGCGGCCGGGCTGGCGGCGAGGGCGACGGCGAAGCCGCAGTAGGCGAGGGCGGAGCGGAGCGAGAACAGGGATTGCAAGGACACGAAAGCCTCCAGAGACGTAAGCGGAGCGAACGAAAAGGTAGCCGCGCAGTCGTCGGGAGAAAACGTCCGTCGCGGCCGGAATTGGTGAGGTACGTCACTGATAGGCGGGTC
>JANXTD010000131.1 GCA_025352585.1 Fimbriiglobus sp. | reverse complement strand
TGGTGACCTGGGTGGCGACGGTCGCCCCGGCGGCGTCGAGGAGCCGGACGGTGACGCCGGCCGCGCCGAGCTCGCCGGCGTCGAGGGTGCCGTTGTTGTTGGCGTCGAACCAGACGAAGTCCCCCACCGACAGCGTCGGCGTGATGAGGCCGAAGTCTTGCGTCAGGTTGGCCCGGCCGTTCTCGCTGGGGTTGCCGTCGGCCAGCAGCGTGAACGGCAAGGTGCTGATGCTGCCGTCGGGCTGGCCGGTGCCCTTGTCGGCGTCGTTGACGTTGTTTTGGGCGGCCGGCTCGAAGGGGCTGCCGACGCCGCCGGTGGAACTGATCAGCCCGGTCGGCGGCGTGATCTTGACCGTGTAAATCGCGGGCGACAGGTTCGAGAAGCGGTACTCGCCGTTCGTCCCCGTCACCGTCGAGGCGACGGTCGCCCCGGTGGCGTCGAGCAGGGCGACGCGGACGTTCGGCACGCCCGCCTCAGTCGCCTCGTGGGTGCCGTTGTTGTTGGTGTCGAGCCAGACGAGGTCGCCGACCGCCAGGGGGCGGAAGAAGCCGAAGTCCTGGTCGCGGTAGCTGCTCGCGTTGGGCGTACTACCGTCGGCGGTCGTCGCTGAGAGCGGGCCGGCCGTGTCGTTGAGCGGGGCGAGGCCCGGCTGGGCGTTCACCAGCGGCCCGCGGACGGTCAAGCCGCCCGGCTGCGTCGTGCCGTGGTCGCGGTTGTTGTCCGGGTTGGCCGGCGTCGTCACCGGCTCGAACGGGCCGCTGAGGCTGCCGTTGGTGCCGGTACTCGACAGGTAGCCGGTCGGGATGACGACCTCGACGCGGTACGTCCCCGCGACCAAGTTGGGGAACAGGTAGCCGCCGTCGGCCGCGGTCAGCGTCGTGATGGCGACGCCTCCGAGGCCCAGCACCGGCTGGCTGTTGCCGTCGAGCAGCCGCACGGTCACGCCTGCGATCGGCGTCTCGTTGGCGTCGAAGATGCCGTTGTTGTTGGCGTCCTCCCAGACGAAGTCGCCGAGCGACACGTTGCGGAAGATGCCGAAGTCCTGGGCCAAGTTGGCCGAGTTGACCAGCCCGGCCGAGTTCGCGTTCGGGTTGCGGGAGTCGAGGGGGCCGTACAGGACCACCGGGGACGAGGCGATGAGCTGGCTGGCGGGGACCGCCGTGCCGTGGTCGGCGTTGTTGGTCGGGTCGGTGCCGGGCAGGCCCGGCTCGAACGGCCCGAGGCCGCTGCCGTTCGCGCCCGTGCTGCCGCGGTAGCCGGCCGGCGGGGTGATGCGGAGTCGGTACGAGCCGGGGACGAGGTTCGTGAACAGGTAGGTGCCGTTGCCGGCCGTCACCGCCGTGAGCGCGGCGTTCGTGGTCGGGTCGCGGTAGGGGTTGCCGGCCGCGTCGAGCAGTTCGACCAAGACACCCGCGACCCCCGGCTCGCCAGTGTCGCGCACGCCGTTGTTGTTCGTGTCCTCGAAGACGAGGTCGCCGAGGTCCAGCGGCTGGAACACGCCGAAGTCCTGGTCGCGGAACTGGCTGTCCGGGCCGGCGTTGTCCGCCGGCAGGCCGGCGGGGATCGTCGAGGGGGGCACCGGTGTCGCGCCGCCGGGGGCGTACGTCAGTGTCGGGCCGTCGATGAAGTTCACCGACTGCGTACCGTGGTCGCGGTCGTTGGCGGGGTTGCCGGCGACCGGCTCCGAGGGTCCGGTCGCCAAGCCCGGCGAGCCGGTGCTCGACAAGTAGCCGGCGAGGGCCGAGTCCCGGACCAGCCGCACGCGGTAGGTGCCGCCGGCGAGGTTGGTGAACAGGTAGCCGCCGTTGACGTTGGTCGCCGTCGCCGCCACGGTGGCCGTGGTTAAGATGGAGCCGGTGCCGGGGGAGACTTGGAGGAGTTGGACCGTCACCCCGGCCAGGCCCGGCTCGCCGGAGCGGATGCCGTCGTTGTTCTGGTCCACGAAGACCGTGTCGCCGATGCTCAGCGGGCGGTAGAAGCCGAAGTCCTGGTTGCGGTAGCTGCTGGCGTTGTCCGCCGTGTCGCCCAAATTCGCGTCGAAGTTCGGCTCGTTCGGCTCTTTCGTCGGCGCGAGGCCCGGCTGAACGTCGACGATCGAGCCGAGGACGTTGCCGGCCTGCGTGACGCCGTTGTCCGCGTTGTTCGCCTGCTGCGGCAGCACGCCGCTCGCCGGCTCGAAGGGGCCGGTCGCGGAGCCGTTGGTGCCGGTGCTCGACACGAAGCCGGCGAGGCCGGGGTTGATCCCGGCGGCCAGCGGGATGCGGACGCGGTACTGGCCGGGCGTCAAGTCGGCGAACAAGTAGCCGCCCTGCGCGTTGGTGGTGGTCGAGCCGACGACGGCGTTGGCGGAGTCGAGGAGTTGCACCGTGACGTTGCGGATCGGGGTCTCGCCGGCGTCGAAGACGCCGTTGTTGTTGGCGTCGTTCCAGACGAAGTCGCCCAGCGAGAGCTTGACGATGAACCCGGCGTCGAAGGTGTGGTCGTTCGTGCCGAGTTGGCCCGTCGTCAAATCGACGACGGCGTCGGTGCCGACGCGCACCGCGTCGCTGTCGCGCTGCGGCGTGGACCCGCCGTTGACCTTGGTCGTGGTCACCGTCAGGCCGGTGAGCGGGGTCTGGCCGAGCGGGATGCGCACCTGGTAGGCGGAGTTCGGTAGCACGCCGACGCCGTAGGCCTTGCCGGGCACGCGGTTGGCCGCGCCGGGGTCGGCGGCGCTCGTGAAGTAGTAGTTGCCGGCCGCGTCGGTGGTGGTCTGGCCGATCGACACGCCAGCCTTGAAGAGGATCACCGTCACGCCGGCCAACCCCGGCTCGGACGCGCCTTGGATGCCGTCGCTGTTCTGGTCGGCGAAGATCTTGTTGCCGACCTCCATCGTCGCGCCCCGGATCGCCACGAGGTCGCCTACGCCGTTGGCCTTGCCGAAGGTCGTCGGCACGCCGCCGCTCTCGTTGACGTACAGCTCGTAGCCGCGGACCGCGTCACCGGCCTGGTTGGCGGTGTCCTGGACGTTACGGTACCAGCGGACGCCGCCGGCGTTGTAGCGGCCCGGAATCTGTGCGGGGTCGAACGACGTGACGGCCACGTCCTTGTAGCCGGGCAGTTGCAGGACGCCGCCCAGGCTGACCTCCTGGTGATCCTGGACCTTGCCCGCCGCGCGGGGGACGAGGAAGTCGCCGGCGTAGAACTCGCCGCCGCCCGGCCCCTGGCCGTTGGCGACGCCCGCGGCCGAGGTCGGCCCGAGCGGCCCGCTGCCGTTACTCTCGAGGCTCCAACGCGACGTGACAACGCCGCCGGCCGACTGGGTGTTGTTGAAGGCCCGCAGGGTGTCGCCGCCGGGGATGCCGGCGAGCGGGGTGTTCGGGTTGGCGGGGTCGGCGGCGTTGAACGGGCCGAACTGGTCGCCGGAGCGGTCGCGCAACCCGAGGGTGATGTTGCCGTCCGAGTCGAACGACAGGCCGGTCAGCCACGGCTGCGGGTAGAACGCGTTCTGCGGGATGCTGGCGTTGGTGATGTTGCGGTAGACCGGCGTCCAGGGCAGCCAGTTGGCCGAGATGGCGTTCGCCGTCGAGTCCCCCGTCTGGTCCCCGTTGACGATGTAGCCGCGGTTGTAGTTCAGCGGCGCGACGAGCACGGCCTGCGAACTCGTCGCCGCGCCGTTCAGGTCGATGAACTGGCCGGTGCCGGTCGGGTTGCCGGCGGCGTCCACGTTGAGCTTGTACTGGAAGACGTAGGCCCGCAGCGCCGCGGAGTTGCCCACGACCGTGCCGCCGAGCGTCGTCGATTCGGCCGTGTTGACCGCCCCGACGTAGATCGAGCCGCGGTAGTAGCTGACGGAGAACGGCCGCAGGTCGCCGAGGCGGTTGGCGTTCGTGACGCCGGTGTAGCCGTTCGCGCCGGTCACGAC
>JANXTD010000127.1 GCA_025352585.1 Fimbriiglobus sp. | reverse complement strand
GTAGAGCACCGCCGTTTGCGCTTCGGTCGCGGTCACCACTCGACGCCGAGCATGAGGCAGTTCAAACCACTGCCGATGCCGAGCAGGCCGACGCGGTCGCCGGGGGCGAAGAAGCCACGCTCCTCGGCGATCGCCGCGGTCATCGGCAGCGACACGGTGCCGATGTTGCCGAGGTGGGCGAAGGTGTTGTAGTCCTTCGACGGGTCGATGCCGAAGCCCTTCAAAATCGCGTCGCGGTGCTTGCTGCCGACCTGGTGGCAAATGACCTTGTCAATCGCCTCCTTGGCCCAGCCGAGTTTGGCCAGGAACGCCGCCCAGGTTTTGGTGCCCAGATCGACGCCGAACTTCAAGACTTCGCCGGCCTGCGTCTCCATGAACGGCACCATGACGTGCCGCATGCCGTACTCGACGCCCGACTTGACGAGCGTCCCGGCCTGCGTGCCGAGCACCTGCTCGAACATCAGCGGCATCTTCTGGTCGAGCAAGTTGCCAACGCCCGTGGGCAGGATCGACCGCACGCCCCAGCGGCACAGGTCGTGGTGCTCCGGCGCGTTCTTGGCCGCCCCGCCGACGAGTTTGCGCCGGCCGTCGGGCGAGTAGTCTTCGCTGGTCACGAGGATGGCGACCGCCCCGGAGCCGCCGGTGAAGGTGGCCAGTGCGGAGCGGTACACGTCGTGAGACTTCGAGGTGTTGACGTTGTCGATGGCCGCCTCGTTGATCTCGCGGGCCGACTCGCAGGAGACGACCAACCCGGCGCGCGCCTGACCCAACTCGATGCGGTTGGCGACTTCGATGACGCCGTTCAACACGCCGAGGCAGGCGTTGCTGAGGTCGTACATCGTCGCGTCGCGGGAAATACCGAGGTTCGAGGCGACCGCGCAGGCCGTGGCCGGCTCGTACTGCTCGCGGCACACCCCGGCGTAGATGAGCACGTCGACGTTGGCGGGGTCGAAGTTGGCCTGTTCGAGGGCCTTGCGGCCGGCGGCGGTGGCCCCGGCGGAGAGGCGGTAGCCCGGCTCCCACCAGCGGCGTTCGGTGATGCCGGTGAGGGCCTCGAGGATGCCGGCGCGCATCTTCTGCGACTCGTACATCGGCTTGAGGCGCTGCTCGAGGTCGCGCGTGCTCACGACGACGGGGGGCAACTCGTAGCCGATCGCGGACAGGTAGACGCGGTTGTAGTTCATAGTCGGTGCGGACCGTGACCAGGAGGGCCGAAGCGTACAGCCACTATAGGGCGCACTTCGAGAAGGACACCGGGTGAGGGAATCTCGCCGCGTTTCGGCGGCCGGGGGCCAGACTCGGGACGCTTCCTTCCGACCGACTCCGCGCCCGGCTGCTGGTTACCCGTATACTATCGAGGAAGTTCCCGGCTCAGGTAACCCGCGATGTCAGCACTCAAGTACTCCGCGGCTCAGGTGGCGGCCGCGTTCGTCGAGTTGGTCAACGAGCACGGCGACTTCGTCTCGAACTTGAAGCTCCAGAAGTTGCTGTACTACAGCCAGGGCTGGAACCTCGCTTACAAGGGCGAACCGCTGTTCCCCGAGCGCCTGGAGGCGTGGGTCCACGGGCCGGTTTGTCCCGCAGTCTACCAGGACTTCAAGCGGTTCGGCTTTAAGCCGATCGAACTCGATGTCCCCCCCGGTACGACGCCGCCGGAGTTGCGCGAACACGTCGAAGACGTTTGGCGCGCTTACGGTGCCCTGAGCGCCCTCGACTTAGAGGTTCTCAGTCTTCGCGAGTCGCCGTGGCGGAACGCCCGAGGGGACGCCGACTCGACCGACTTGTGTACCCGCGAAATCTCCCACCGGGACTTGTGGGAGTTCTTCCGCAAGGAGTGCCTCAGAGATGGGAATCAGCCCGCGCCAGCCCCCCGCCTCGAAGACGCCCCCGCGGCACCCAGCCGCTGAGCGGGTGACGCTGTCCTTTCGCTATTTCCGCGAACGCGCCCCATTCGTGACGCTGAACGTCGGTGGCAACTACGCCGGCGTCCTGCTGGAGCGGCTGTCGGCCGTTTGCGCCATGACCGTGAAGGAGATGAAGGAGTCGCGAGGTAAGCCGTTGCGGTGCCACCCGATCCGTTTCGAGGAGACGAGCGAGGCCGGCGGTTTCGAGCACATCAAGTTCGGGCTGATCGAGACGACTGAACCGTACCAGTTCAGTCTCACATCCAACAAGCACGGCCGCGTCCACGGCTTCTTCGTGGGCACCGTCTTCTACGTCGTCTGGGTCGATCCTACCCACGCGCTCTACCCCAAAAAGGGGTAAACGATATGACATCGCGGCTCACCACGTGCGCCCTTTAGCTTCGGGCGGAAAGTGCGGGCGCTGCCCCGGACGGTTGGCATCAAGTCCTTTGATGAGTACGTCGAGCGTCTCCTGTTGATCGGACGGGTCCGACGCATTAATCCACGAGTCCAGGAGCGCGGCGACCGCGGCCCGCCGGTCGGCGGCGACTCGCGCGGCCTCGGCAGCTTCGGCAACGGCGTCCACCCGCCGGCCCGCGGTGAGTTGCCGCTCCAACAAATCGGCCACCAGGCGTTCGGGCGTCACCCCGACCCGCGCGGCCTCGGCGATCACCCGGACTTCGATGTCCGGCGGCAAGGTCACGACTGTGGGCATGGGTGCCCTCCCATCGGGGATCGACTGGTCATGCGCGTATTGTACCACACCCGCCCCGCCGCTCACTTCACAAGCTCGGGCAGGTACTTCACCGGAATCGTGCCGTGGCTCAGCGTCGCCTCGTGGAACTTCGCCAACTCGAACGCCTCGCCTTGGCT